>JBHHTZ010000120.1:0-9004 GCA_046753605.1 Anaerolineae bacterium | reverse complement strand
CTGGCCCACGAGATTCACGACACCGTCGGTCACACTCTGACCGCCCTCGATGTCCAACTGGAACTGCTGGCCCGGCTACCCTCTGGTCAGACTGAGCAGCGCCGGCAGGCCGCCGAGCAAGCGCGCGCCCTGGTCAAAACAGGCCTGGCCGACGTACGGCGGGCGGTACAAGCCCTCCGCCCCGCCGCACTCGAGACCTTTTCCCTGCCCGAGGCCATCGCCAGCCTGGCAGCCGACTTCCAGAGGACGACGCAGGTGCACACGACCTGGCAGGTGGAAGGAGAGATCACGCCTCTGCCGCTTCGCCTGGCCCTGCCCCTGTACCGCGCTGCTCAAGAGGCACTGACCAACGTCAAGCGCCATGCGCCGGCCGCGAGACGGGTGACGTTACAGTTGCGCTACGGGGCGGAGGCAGTGGTGTTGTGGGTAGAGAACGACGGCATTCCCGCCACACCTACCTCCCCCCCAGAGTTGGGGGGGACTGAGGGGGGGCCAGTGGTGTTGTGGGTAGAGAACGACGGCATTCCCGCCACACCTACCTCCCCCCCAGAGTTGGGGGGGACTGAGGGGGGGCAGGGGAGCTACGGACTGCGCGGCCTGCGCGAGCGCGCCGAGGCGCTGGGGGGCACGTTCAGCGCCGGGCCGGACGGAACGGGGAGCTTTCGGGCGGAGATGACACTGCCAGTGACCAGTTATCAGTGATTCGTGATCAGTCATCAGTCATCAGTCTCCAATCCCCAATCTCCAATCTCTAATCTCCATCCTCCAGTCTCCAGTCCGAAACCCAGATACCCATGACCGGTCATGGGCAGGTCACGGTTTGTTGTGCCAAGAATCGTGACAAAACCATGACCCCAGACACATGACAAATGATCACTGTGCGTTTATGCTGTGGTCAGGCGAAATTACGGTAGCACAACAGTATTGGGAGGTAAGAAGAATGTCCACAGAAGAGAACAAGACCCTGGTCCGCCGCTTGATTGAGGAGGCGTGGAACAAGGGAAACCTGGATGTGATAGATGAGCTTCTTTCCCCTGATTATGTACTCCACATTGACGCCCCGGGAGTGCCCGGCCGTGAGGGCTACAAACAGGCGGTCAACATGCACCGCACAGCCTTCTCCGATTTCCATTTCACGATCGAGGACATGATCGCTGAAGGAGACAAGGTCGTTCTGCGCGCTACCCTACGCGGCAAACACACGGGTGAGTTCCTGGGAATCGGCCCAACGGGCAAGCAGGCGACGTACACAGCCATTTCCATCCGCCGCATCGAAGCCGGCAGGATAGCGGAAGAATGGGTCGAGACAGACATGCTGGGTCTGATGCAACATTTCGGCGTTGTGCCGCCGGCTGGGCAATAGGAAATAGGTCAAAGCTGGCTTGGGACGATATACCATGTCAGATCCGGGGTACGCCTCGTTCCTGGTCCGCTTCTGGCGCGAGCCACCGGCCTCGCCCGATTTGCCAGGTGCCTGTCCTGAGCCCCTCGACCTTGCTCGGGACGAACAAGGTGAAAGGGCTCAGCGCGAATGGCTGGTTCAGGTCGAGCACATCCCCAGCGGGGAAAAGGCGTACTTCACCTCGTTGGAAGACTTCTTCGCTTTCATCCAGGCACAACTGGCCGGCCCGCAGAGGGTCAGGGGGGCAGAGGAGCAAGGAAGCACAGGAGTTTAGTGCCGGTTTCCACGGAGGAACAAGATGTTTAGCCGAGGTTTGAGGCGAAGGATTTGTCAGCTCATCAGCGTGATCCTGTGCGTGACCATTCTGGTCCAATCCAGCCCGTTGCCGGCCTGGCCCTACCTGCGGTCAAGGTCGGACTCGCGCAGACCGCTGGCCGGCGTGCGCCCGGTGCGTGCGGCAGAGAAGACAACCGCCGGCATTGCACCGCGGGTGCTACCCACACCGTCGCCGGCTGTGCCCGTGTCGCCCCAGGCCACGCCTCCGCCGCGCTCCAACCAGGGCCGGCCCGTCGCGGTCGAGGCTGTCTCTCACCTTTCTGCGCTCCCACAAAGCCTGCCCCACTCCGCATCTGATTTCGGACCCTCCGGCTGGGCTCAGCGCAGGTCTCGGATCGCGGATTCGGGCGATCGCAACTCGCGATCTCCAATCTCCAATCTCCATTCTCCAATATCCAATATCCCCCTCACGACTGGCTGGAACCTCATCTCCCTCCCTCTCGAGCCACCCGACACCGACCCCGCCGCTGTGCTGAATTCCATCGCCGGCAGCTACAACCTGGTCTACGCCTACGACGGTTGCGATGACGCCGATCCCTGGAAACTGTACGATCCCGCCGCTCCAGGCCCCGCCAACGACCTGACGGCCATCGACCACCGCATCGGCTTGTGGATCGAGATGACGGCCGACGCCACGCTGGATGTGGCCGGCGCCCAACCCACCAGCACGGACATCCCACTGTGCGCCGGCTGGAACCTCATCGGCTACCCCCTGGCCGAGGCGCAGCCCGTGGCCGAGGCCCTGGCGTCTATCGAGGGCAAGTACGACCTGGTCTTCGCCTACGATCCCACCGACGCCGCCGACCCGTGGGAGGTGTTCGAGGTGGGAGTGCCGGCCTGGTCCAATGACCTACAGGTGATGCAGGCGGGGCGCGGGTTCTGGGTACACGCCACCGAGGACGTGACTCTGACCATCGCGAAGCCGGAGCCGGCCGCCACCCCAACCTCCACGCCGACCGCTACCCCGACTCTGCCGCCGGCCGAGGGCAACCCACCCACAGCCGAGATCACTAGCCCGGCCGACGGCTCCGAGATGACGGACTTCGTGGACATCGTGGGCACGGCCGACGACCCCGACGGCGACCTGGTAGAGTACCGTTTGCAGTACCGGCCGGTGGGCACATCGGGAACGGTCTCCGCCGCTCAGCGGAGGCTGAGGGCCGTAGCTCTGCAGCAGGCGGACGCCGAGTGGACCACCATAGCCGCCGGCAACACACCGGTGGTGAACGACGTGCTGGGTACTTTGGACCCAACCCTGCTCCTCAACGGCATGTTCGAGATCCGTCTATTGGCGGTGGACAGCGAGGGCCAGCAGACCACCGCCTCGCTGCATCTGGTCATCAGCGGAAACCAAAAGATCGGCCACTTCACCCTGTCTTTCACGGACCTGGCCATCCCCGTGGCCGGCCTGGACATCACGGTCATCCGCTCTTACGACAGCCGGGACAAGCGCGTGGGCGATTTCGGCGTGGGCTGGACGATGCAGTTGACCAGTGTGGAGCTGGCCGAGAGCGGCGCGGCCGGCGAGGACTGGGAGCAAACAGCCACCGGCGGAATCATCCCCACCTATTGCATACAACCCACCCAGTTGCACATGGTGACGGTGAGGTTCCCCAATGATGAGGTGCACCGCTTCGCCCCACGGGTCACGCCCCGCTGCCAGGGTCTGATCCCCATCCAGTTCGCCCGGGTTGACTACGTGGCGCTGCCGGGGACCACGTCGAGCCTGCAACCGATGGCCGGCAGCGACGTGGTGATCCTGGGGAGTCCCGGCGGACCGGTCGAGCTGCGCGACCTGGACTTGAACCTCTACGACCCCAGAAGTTACACGCTCACGACGCGGGACGGTACATCCTTCGTCGTTGACGAGTTTGCGGGGGTGCAGCGCATCACCGATCCCAACGGCAACAGCCTGACCATCACCCCGAACGACATCACCCACTCCACGGGCAGGAGTGTGGCCTTCCAGCGGGACGGGCTGGGCCGCATCATCCGCATCACCGACCCCATAGGCCATAGCCTGACCTACAGCTACGATGCCAACGGCGACCTGGTGAGCGTGACCGATCGGCAGGACAACGTGACCACCTTCACCTACGATGGGGATCATCGTCTGCTGGAGATCCACGACCCGCTGGGGCGCAGGCCGGCGCGCAACGAATACGGTGCCGACGGACGCCTGATTGCCATAGTGGATGCTGACGGCCAGCGGGTCGAGTTCGATCACGACCTGAATGCCCGAGTCGAGGTCGTCACCGACCGGCTGGGCAACCCGAGCGTGCTGTCGTATGATGACGAGGGCAACATCATCAGTGTGACCGATGCACTGAACAACACCACCCACCACACTTACGACGATGACGGCAACCGGCTAAGTACAACGGATCCGCTGGGCAACACCATCTCCTGGACCTACAATGGTCAGGGGGATAAGCTGAGCGAGACCGATCCGTTGGGCAATACCCGAACCTGGACTTACAACAGCCGAGGGCAGGTTCTCAGCGCCACCGATGCCATGGGCAACACGACCACCTTCAACTATGACCAGAGCGGCAATCTGACCTCACGTACCGACCCCGAAGGTAACACGACCACGAACACATACGATGCGAAGGGGTTGTTGACCAGCACGACGGACCCACTCGGCAACACCACGAACTTTGAGTACGATGCCTACGGTCGGCTGATCCAGAGCACCGATCCGTTAGGAAATAAGGAGAACAACGCCTTCGACGCCAATGGCAAGCTGCTATCTCGGGCGTGGACACGTACCACTAACGGCAGCGTGGTCACGGAGATGTATACCTACGAATACGACACCAGCGGCAATCTGATCAGGGCGAGAGATCCGGTGGGGTACACGGTGGAGAAGACGCTGGACGCCATTGGACGGATGGTTGCCGGCAAGGACAAGGCCGGCCGTGTGACCGAGTTTACCTATAACTACATGGACAAGCCCGTGCAGGTGGCCTTCCCCGGTGGCGATACCCAATCATCGGTCTATAACGCCAACGGAGATATGACGGGGTTCGCCGATCAGGCCGATCGTAGCGTAGGCCTTGCCTATGACCCGGTCGGGCGTTCTACCGCCATCAGTCAGACTGGGCTGCCCGACGATCTCGCCACCGTGTACGACGCGGCAGGACACGTCACTCAGACAGTGGATCCCTGGGGCCGTGCTTTCAGTCACACCTATGATGCGGCAGGGAACGTCATCGCCGAGACGGATCAGGCCGGCCATGTGATGCACTACACCTATGATGCCGACGGCAACTTGCTGTCCACCACTGATGCCCTGGGACGTACCACGACGTTCAGTTACACTGCAAACAATCTCCGCTATCTGACCACTTACCCCGACGGCACCACGGTCAGGACCACTTACGATGGGCTGGGCCGCGTGATCGCCGAGATGGATCAGGCGGGGCGTGTGACCCAATATGAGTACGATGTGGCGGGCCGGTTGACCTCAGTGACCGACGCTCTGGGGCAGACGACATCCTACACCTACGACGAGCGGGGCAACCTCCTCACGATCACCGACGCGGCCAACAACATGACTGCTTTTGAGTACGATGCCCTGGGGCGCATGACCCGCCGCGAGTTGCCCGACGGCAGTTTCGAGACGATGACCTACAGCCCGATGGGGATCGAGACGCACACTGACTTCAACGGCAACACGACGACCTACAGCTACAATGTCAAGGGGCAGCTCGTGGAAAAGCGCTACGCCGACGGTTCGACGGTGAGCTTCACCTACACTGATGCCATGCAACGGGCTTCTGTGACCGATAGTCGAGGTACGACGCAGTATTTGTTTGACGACAGGGATCGGCTGCTACAGGTGACTCAACCCAATGGCCAGACGATCACGTATACCTACGACATCTTCGGGAATGTGCTGACCATGCAGACGCCGGCCGGCACCACCCGGTACACCTACGACATCCTCGACCGGCTGGAGACAGTGACCGACCCCGACGGTGGGGTGACGACCTACACCTACGATGCAGTGAGCAACCTGACCGGCGTAGCCGACCCCAACGGCACGGTGACGACCTACACCTACGATGATCTCAATCGCCTGACCAGCGTTACCAACAAGAAGTCGGATGGGACGGTCATCTCATCCTATACCTACACCCTGGGACCGGCCGGCGAACGTACGCGGGTGGTCGAGGACAACGGGCGCACGGTGGATTGCGTCTATGACGCTCTCTATCGGTTGGTGGAGGAACGGATCAACGATCCAACTTCCGGCGCCATGGTCATCACCTATACCTACGACTCCGTGGGCAACCGGCTGACCAAGTCGGTGGACGGCGCTACCACCAACTACACCTACGATAGCCGGGGGCGACTGCTGACAGAAGGAGCAAGCCACTACACCTACGATGCCAGCGGCAACCTGCTAAGTCGAACCGAAGGCACGGACACGACACACTATGAGTACGACTTTGAGAACCGGCTCGTTCAGGTCACAGCATCAGATGGGAGCATCACTAGATTCGTCTATGACGTGGATGGACGCATGGTGAGCAAGAGCAAAGGCTCAGGCACCACCAACTACCTGTGGGATGAGCGGCCCGAGAGGCACCTACCGGTCATCGTCCTCGAAACCGATGGCGGTGGTGCAACGCTGGCCAGCTATGTTTATGGCAACGCCCTGATCAGCATGGAGCGGGGCGGCGTCAGGTCCTACTACCACTACGACGGTCAGATGAGCACGCGGCAGTTGACCGACGACGGCGAGACGGTCACGGATAGCTACACCTACGACGCCTTTGGCAACCTGTTGGCCCGGACAGGCACGACGGTAAACCCGTTCCTCTACACCGGTCAGCAGTATGATCCCAACACAGGCTTCTACTACTTGCGCGCGCGTCACTACGACCCCCAGGCCGGACGTTTCATCTCAATGGATCCGGTGCGGGGCTCGATCTTTGACCCGCCGTCACTACACTGCTACCTGTACGCGGGCGACGACCCGGTCAATCGTGCCGACCCAACAGGATTGTTTTCCCTTACAGAGATGGCTGTGGTCACCGGCATCATTGGGGTCTTGGCCACTATGATCTTGGTCGCGGGGGTTTCTGTAGGTATCGCCACTGGCTTGCCCACTGAATCAAAGTATTACGACCCAGCGAAGGTAGGTGCAACAACCATTGGCTTTTCGTTTAACTACAGACCATTTCTCTGGTCCCCCAATCCGGCATGGAGTACCTGGCGATGTCTGGGCATCACCGGCGGTCTGGAGGCACTTGCCGTCCGGGGGTACAAACCACAATTGCATCTCTTCGTGTACTTCGGAATGAGTGCAACCATTTCGTGGTCATCTGAGATGATGGAATGGAGTAGCTACGTGGGACCCGTGTGGAATGTCAGCGAACCAGATGATTATTCCGGGTCCTTTCTCGCTGTTAGCGCCGGGGTCCCGTGGGGAGTCCCCACCCTCACGGGAGGTGAGGGTGGTTTTGGTTACATACTTCCACCCAACAGCACGTTTTTTGCCTCACCAGGTTATTACGGTGACTACGGCAGCTATGGGTTTTCATTTCCCATAAAGCACCCTGTGCTGGCGTGGTTGGATTGGAAAGCCAGCGCGACATGGGCTGTTAACTACTATGTGAACACAGGGCCGTTATTCGAGGCATCCCCGCTGGATGCAAGATGGTGGATGCAAGTCCTTAATAATGGTGCAGGAAAGTTCTGGGGTGAATTCATGGGGTCCCTCGGGCTCTCGTGAAGTGACCTCAATGCACAGCCCCATTGCTCTGCACCCCTGGCCAGCACGAAGAAGCGACACGATGAAGTTCAGAAGCGTTCTGATCTTGAGTGCCCTGGTGGCCTTGGCAGCCGGCATGGCTGCCCTGACCAGCGGGCTGCCTAATGCCACGGTCAGCGACGTGAGCCATCTTGACTCAGCATCCGCTTCGACGATGAACGCGGCCAAACCGTCCGGCCCGCCCCCCATGCCGGCCAGCTTCTACGGCACGGTGACGGTCAACGGCACAGATGCACGCGAGGGGACGCGGGTCTCGGCCTGGATCGAAGGCGTCAGGTACGCGACAACGGAGACCTTCACCTTCGACGGCCGTGCCATGTACGCCCTGGGCGTGCCGGCCGATGATCCGGCCACGCCGGAGGTGGACGGAGGCCAGCCAGGTGACACCATCGTCTTCCACGTCGGCGGGCTGAAGGCGGCTCAGGCAGCGGCCTGGCAGGGGGGCGCCAACAGCCGGTTGGACCTGACGTCAGCGAGCGCTCGTTTGTTCTTACCACTGGTCAGTCGTGTGGGAAGTCAGGGGAACTGAGAGAACTTGGGGGGAACTAAGGGAAACTGAGGGGTGGATAGCTTGGATGGTTAGATGGCTGAATGGCCGGGGGGAGGCGAAGTGGTGGCTCCACATTTGGGTGCGTGGATGAAAGAGAGGCACGACTTCGTGCGTTAAGGGATCGCGCGCCGTGGTGGTGCTGCCTTTGAATTCGTTGCAGCGCCGGCAGGCGTAGCAGAGGTTGTCAAATGTGGTCGGGCCGCCTTGCACTTCCGGAACAACGTGGTCAACCGTCATGGGCTGCCCAGTGTTCGCTTCGGTGGTATAGCAGTAGACACAGCGCTGATCGTCGGCGGCGAGAAGTTGCTCGCGCAGGTCAGCGGGCAGGTAACGCTTGCTCATGCCGCGTCCCGCAGCATTTCGGCGGGGGGCACCTGGTAGCCGCGCCAGCGGAGCAGCGCAGCCGCGTGAACCTTGCGTAGCATGAAACGGTCAAATTCGGTGCGCAATTGGACCAGCTCGTCCCGTTCGTCCGCTGACAAGCCGTCATTCGCATTCTTATCCAGTAATTCCTGGTAGCGTTCCATGTCGGCTGCGGTCTTACGGCTGCGGGCGATGTGCCACAGGGCCTCGTCCTCCAGGCGATCCAACGCTGCCAAATCGGCCTGGAATTCGGCTGGCGCATCCTCCCACCGGGGTGGACTGCCAACCTGGATAGCGTAGAGGAGCAAGTCATCCAATGAGCGATGGGTTGCTTGTGCGGCTTGCTGCAAACGAGTGTACAAGTTCTCTGGTAATTCTAAAGTGACTGTTCGCATGCTCATTCTGTACCTCGCAGGACTCTTGCGTCGCGGCGTCTTTCATTGATGCACATTATAACAGAGAAAGGTGTTATGGGCAACTTTGGGGCCATCGCGGGCTCGTTCGAGAGGCCACGAAGAACACGGATCGCTCGGATTCACGGATCATGCCTCTGGCCCAGCCGGCCAAT
>JBHHTZ010000119.1:0-9011 GCA_046753605.1 Anaerolineae bacterium | reverse complement strand
TCATGTTCTTGATGTAGTCCGCGTGCCCCGGACAGTCCACGTGCGCGTAGTGCCGATTCTCCGTCTCGTACTCCAGGTGCGAGATCGATATCGTCAGCCCCCGCTCCTTCTCCTCCGGCGCGTTGTCGATGGCGTCGTAGGCGTAGTAGTCCGCCATCCCCTTCAGCGCCAGCACCTTCGTGATTGCCGCCGTCAGCGTTGTCTTCCCGTGGTCCACGTGCCCGATTGTCCCCACGTTCACGTGCGGCTTCGTCCTAACGAATTTCTCCTTAGCCATGAAAACAGATCCTCCTGCACAGTCGCCGGGCTGGGGTCGGCTGTCACTCCCAACTCCAACCGGGCGTATTAAGAGATTCCCGTATGGGCGGGGAAGGATTCGAACCTCCGTAGGCTTATGCCAGCAGATTTACAGTCTGCCCCCGTTGGCCGCTTGGGTACCCGCCCGTGTTCCGTATATACATCAAGCCGACGGTCGGACTCGAACCGACAACCTGCTCATTACAAGTGAGCTGCTCTGCCGATTGAGCTACGTCGGCACACCGTTGTTTAGCAAATACCAAAACGTAAGTATACCCATCTGGGACAAATTGTCAAATTCGTTGCGAGGCTATAGCGAAAAACGAACTGCCTACCGGCTGCTCAAAACCCGTCCTGCCAAAAATGGTTCATCCGCCGGCTGCCTGCTGGCCGGCGCCATGCCGCCAGGCCGCGTACAGCACAATCGAGCCAGCCACAGCGGCATTCAGTGAGTCGATCTTCCCTCGCATCGGTAGCCTGACCAGGATGTCGCACGACTCGCGCACGAGCCGGCCCAGCCCCCTGCCCTCACTGCCGACCACGATGGCTGCCGGCATGGCCCAATCCAGGCCGTCGTAGTCCTGATCGCCGGCCACGTCCAGGCCGACAACCCACAGCCCTTGCTCCTTCAAATCTTTCAGCGCGCGCACCAGGTTGGTCACCTGGGCCACGAGCAGATGCGCCACAGCGCCGGCTGACGATTTGTGAACGGCCGGCGTGACGCCGGCCGTACGCCGCGCCGGAATGATGACGCCGTGTACACCGACCGCTTCGGCGGTGCGAATCAGGGTTCCCAGATTGTGAACGTCTTGCACCTGATCCAGTACCAGTAGCAGCGGGCGTTCGTTCCGCTGCCGGGCCAGCGCCAGCATGTCGTCAACTGTGGCGTAACTGAAGGCTGGCACAGCGGCAACCACGCCCTGATGGCTGCGGGCCATGTTGTCCAACTGAGTCCGATCAACCCATTGCACTGGGATGTTGCCGGCCCGCGCCCGGTCCAGAATCTCGCTGACCGGGCCTTTGGTCCTCGCGCCCCTGGCCAGCAAGATTCGGCTAATGGGTTGGTTGCTCCGTAGCGCCTCCAAAACTGGGTGCCGGCCGTAGATAATCTCGGTCACATCATGCGCCATTCGGTTCCGGTAGGCGTGTCTTCCAGCATCACCCCCAGGTTTGCCAGTTCGTCACGTATCTTGTCGGCCAGCTCCCACTGCCGGGCGGCGCGAAGCTCTTGGCGGGTCTGGATGAGTAATTCCACGAAGGGTTGAGCCTCGATCTGGGCGGCGGGGGCGCCGTGGGTCAGATCGAAACCTAGCACACCTGTTAGCGTCAGCAGTGTCTGTTGAGCTTGCTCGAAAGGCTCGCCGGCTACGCCAGCATCCCGCGCACTGTTGATCGCCTTGACCAGATCGAAAATGTGTGCCAGCGCTTGGGGCGTGCTGAAATCATCGTCCATAGCTTCGTAAAAACCCTGACGGGTCTTCTCGACCTGGGCGTTCAAGGATTCGATGACATCCGCGTCCACCCCCGCGCCGCTGCTCCTGGCCGGGCGCAGCGCCGACCTCAGGCGTTCCAGTCCACGCTCGGCGGCACCGATGCTCTCGTCGGTGAAGGTCACAGGCCGGCGATAGCCCGACAGCAACACAAACAGCCGCAGTGACTGGGGATCGTGTTCTTCCAGAAACTCGGCTATGGTGATAAGGTTGCCCAGTGACTTGGACATTTTCTCTTCGCCAAGCTTCAATAGCCCGTTGTGGACCCAGTATTTGGCGAATGGCTTGCCTGTGTAGGCCTCGGTCTGGGCAATCTCGTTCTCGTGGTGGGGGAACAAGAGGTCCATGCCCCCGCCGTGGATGTCGATCTGCTCGCCGAGGTGATGTAGGTTCATGGCCGAGCACTCGATGTGCCAACCGGGCCGGCCGGCGCCCCATGGGCTGGGCCACGATGGCTCGCCGGGCTTCGCCGCCTTCCACAGAGCGAAGTCCATGGGGTGTTCCTTGCCATTCATCATCTCGCCCGGCTGAGCGCCGTCCAGCGTCCTGTTCGACAGCTTGCCGTAGTCCAGGTACTTCGGCACACGAAAGTAGACGTCGCCGTTGGAGGCGTATGCATATCCCTTCTCAATGAGGTGCGCTACCATGTCAATAATCGTGGGGATTTCGGCCGTTGCCCGCGGATAGAGATCCGCTTCTTTCACATTCAAGGCCCTCATTTCTTGCAGAAAGTCGCGCGCGTGTTTGTCTGCCAGTTCATGCGGGCTGACACCCAGGGCTTGTGCGCGGGCGATTATTTTATCATCGATGTCAGTAAAGTTCTGGACATATTTGACGTCGTAGCCGCGGTGTGTCAGATAGCGCCGGATGGTGTCGAACACGAGAGATGACATGGCATGCCCGATGTGGGCATTGTCATACACGGTAACACCACACACGTACATGCGAACCTTGCCATCCTCGATAGGCTCGAATATTTCTTTTTGTCGTGTCAACGAGTTGTAGATTGTCAAAGTCATACAGGCCTCCACATTTTCGAGATTAGAGACTGGAGATTGGAGATTGCCTTGCCGGCCAATCTCCAATCTCTAATCCCCAATCTCGCATTCGCTTGGGAAACGATGGGCTTAATCTTGGACAGTCTCCCATGATTTGGGGTTGGCCTTCACCGCCATCTGTGCTCTGACGATAAGCTCTATGCAAGCGAGGGTGTCGATCTTGTCAGTGTTGATGACCAGGTCATAAAGCGTTGGGTCGGACCAGTGGGCTTGATAGAAACGCCGAATATACTCACTCCGGGCACGATCGCTCGCTGCTACACGCGCTCGGGCTTCGCGCCGCCCGACGTTCTCGCGCTGCATGACAGTTTTGACCCGTTGATCGAAGGGAGCAATAATGTGGGTGTGCAATGTGTCATCTCGACCTCGCAGGACCATCTGACCACCACGTCCCACGATCATGACATTGCCCTGATCGGCCAGATCACGGATTATCTGTTCAACCACCCGCACATAGCCGACCATGGGCTGGGTGAAGATCGGAGTTGCCGGCGTCAAGATGTTGCTGAACGGCAAGGCCATCGGCGCTGTGGTTTTACGACGGGACGCATGAGGGACCTGCGGAATCACCGGTATGGTATTGACGATGTCAAGCACTCGCTCAATCAGGCTGCGCTGACCCTCGTAGCTAAGTTCCATGAGCGTCGCATGGGGCACGCCGGCCTCCTGGGCAGCTCGATGAATGACCTCACGATCCACGAAACGCAACGAAAGGCGCTCGGCTACACCGGCTGCGATCTCGTTGCCACGACTCCCCAATTGCCGAGATACCGTCAGAATCGCCATTGTCTACCTGCGCTGAGATCACGCGTTGCCATTGTGCGTCGCGAAGATCATTCGGCCGGCCACCGTCTGTAGCACCCTGGTCACTGTCACTTCCATCGTGTTGTTGATGTACCGTTTCCCGTCTTCCACAACGACCATGGTGCCATCGTCCAAGTATCCCACTCCCTGGCCCAACTCCTTGCCTGCCTGAATGATCCGCACTCGGATCGTTTCGCCAGGCAAGACAACGGACTTCACAGCATTCGCGAGCTCGTTGATATTCAGCACCTTAACGCCTTGCAACTCGGCCACCCGGTTGAGGTTGTAGTCATTGGTGAGAACCGGGGCCTCCAGCCGTTCCCCGAGGCGGATCAGCTTGCCGTCCACCTCTTTTGCCTCGGGCACATCCAGGTCGGAGACCTCGATCGGAACGTCGCCATGTTTTTGCAACTGATTCAGGATCTCCAGGCCGCGCCGGCCTCGATTCCGGCGCAAGCTGTCGGACGAGTCTGCGATGTGCTGCAACTCATTGAGCACGAAGCGTGGGACGAGAATCGTACCCGCGAGGAACCCGGTCTGAGCTATATCGGCAATGCGCCCATCAATAATGACACTGGTGTCCAGAATGATATAGTCCGGCTTTCCACCCCTGGCGCCGCCCGGTAGCCGGGCATTCAGCAGGTTGAGCAGGTCAGTCTGCCGTGCCACGGCGGTGAGGATTCCAATGTAGCCGAAGAGAAGCGCCGCGACAAAAGGCATGAGCCGGCCCAGCGACAGCGGCAGGTAGTGCAGTGGTACTGCTGCCAACGCCGCGATCAGAAGGCCAATTGCCAGACCGATGGTAGCTGCCAGCAGCGTCTGAATCGGAAGACCCCGCATCTCCCGATTGATCCAGATCATAGGCCGAACCGTCAGCCACGGCGTGACGATAAAGCCGAGAAAGGCGCCAATCAATGCCAACCCGCCATTAGCTACCAAGGGCGAGACGCGAATCACAGGAGGCACATACGACATAAACTCCTGGCTTATCACATCTCCCAACTGCCAGCCTACGACGCCCAGGATAATGAGACCAAGTATCCGCGAGATTCGCGTGACGTTCATGAAACACCTCTGGATGATACCAACGCTGACGCCAGACAAACAAAAAAGCGTGCTTCTCAGCACACTCCTGGCTCAGATCATAGCGATGGCCCGGCAGCTTGGGCGCAGCGACACCAGAAGAAGCTACTAGCGAGCTCAACTCTGGATGCCTTGGACCGGACTTCGGCAACCCCTGCCCGTTGATCGGCTTGTGATCCGTATTCGTTTGCCTAGACGCTACACATTGCGCTGTTTTCGGCGACTATGTTGTGTGTGTAGTGCTACAGAATGACTGCCAAAGTCCAACTGCCTGAGAACCGGATGATGCATACGAATGAGTGCGCTGTAGGTATTCCTACAAGACAGGATAAGTCCAAGCTAATAGTACCACAGCGGAACTCGTTTGTCAACACCGGGACGTTGCAGGGTCAGCGTCTTCGTCTTATGCTGTTGGAGTTCCGCGTGTCGAATTTGGAAGAATGGCTTGAATCTGGTATCATACAGTTGTCGCGTAGAGGACTAGGAGAGGCCTATGATGAAACTGATCATGACGTGGGATATCCGGCCAGGGCGTGAAGCCGCGTATTTTGACTGGTCAATGAAGACGTTTGTGCCAGGCTTGATGGAGCTAGGTCTTCAGCCTGTGGAAGCGTGGTATACCGTCCATGGAGACGCTCCCCAGATATTGGCCGGTGTCCTGGCTGAAGATCGCGATACGCTCGGCCACGCGCTTAGAAGCACTGAGTGGCAGGAGCTGTACGATGAGCTAATGTCGTATGTGACGAACTACAGCCAGAAGGTTGTGAAGGCCACAAACTCGTTCCAGTTTTAGGCCAAGCTTGCCCTGAAAGATAACAGAGGCTCTTGCGATGCATCGCAAGAGCCTCTGCTCGTTGTAAAAGTGGTTGGGTTATGCCGGCGTGCTTTCGGCCTTCTCGGGTTTGGGGGCCGGCGTGCTTTCGGCCTTCTCGGGCTTGGGGGCCGGCGACGAAGTCGCCCTGGAACCTTTGCCATTGCTGGACGTCGTTCGGTTGTCGGTAACGTAGAATCCTGGCCCCTTGAAAATAACACTTACCGCCGTGATTAGCCGGCGAGCAGACGGTTTGCCGCAATTCGGACAAACCTTTATCGGATCGTCGGAAAATGATTGGTGGCGCTCAAAGCCATAATGGCAAGCTTCGCACTCATACGCGTACAATGGCATAATTCTCGACTCCTCCGTTCTACAAAGGCTACACCACAGCGGGTTATTATACTCAATTCCGCCCAAATCATCAAATCGACCGGGGCACCCTTACGAAGGCCTGCCCCGGCCCAGGGTTCGTGAGCGAACTTCAGGCCGGAATTGTCTTCACGAGTTAAGAATTGCTCTATCGGCAAGGCCGTTCGCAACCTCCGCAAGGGTTGGAAGGGGGACTGCCTGTCTAGTACGCTCCGGTACCCATGATGACGGTGGGAATCGTGCGCAGCATGATCTTGAAGTCAAGCCACAGGGACCAGTTCTCGGCGTAGAAAAGGTCCAGCATGACCATCTCGTCAAACGTGAGTTTGCTGCGGCCGCTGACCTGCCACAGCCCGGTCACACCTGGGGATATCAGGAGGCGTTTGCGGTGCCACGGCTGATACTGGTCAACCTCGGCCGGCACCGGGGGGCGCGGCCCCACCAGGCTCATGTCGCCGTTCAACACATTCCACAACTGCGGCAGCTCGTCGATGCTCAGCCGGCGCAACCACCGCCCTACGCGAGTGAGCCGTGGGTCATCCCGAATCTTGAACAGCGGGCCGGACGCTTCATTCAGGTTCAGCAGCCGATCCTTTTCCTCATCAGCGCCAACCACCATAGAACGAAACTTGTACAGCGTGAACTGACGGCCATCCCGCCCGACGCGTATTTGTGGAAAGAGCACCGGTCCGGGAGAGTCCCATTTGATCAGTATTGCCACCACAGCCAGGAGCGGGCTTGCGACGACCAGGCTTATTGCGGCCACAACGATGTCGCTGAGCCGTTTGATAGCGCGATTCCAGCCGCGAATGGATGCGTCCCGCACGCCGATGAGCGGAACGCCGCTGATGTCGTCAATATCGACCCGGTTCAGGCGCAACTGAAACAGGTCGGGCACGATGCGCGCACGCACACCGAGGGGCTCGCAGTGAGCCATGATGTCCATAATCTGGTCGATGGAGCGCCACGGTAGAGCGACGATTACTTCGTCGATGTCCTGGCTACGCAGTACAGCCGGCAATGCATCGACCGAGCCCAGAGCGCGAAACCGCCCCAAGTCCTGGTGCTGGCGCTCCGGATCGTCATCCAGGAAACCCGCGACCTGGTAGCCCAGCTCCGGTCGAGCCATAATGCTGCCCATGACGGTTCGGCCTATGTCCCCGCAGCCCACAACCAACACCCGATCCACGCCGATTCCACGTCGATAGCGCCACGCGCGGATTGTGCCGAAGACCAGCCGGCTGGCGCCGAGTACAGCAACGATGAGGACTCCGGCATATCCCAGCATGAGGCGCGAGTAGAACTGGGGCCGCGCGTTGAATGTGAGCACTGTCAGCACGGCGATCCCGATCAGCGTGCCTGTGAATAGCTTGGATAGATCATCCAGCCAGCGGATCCCGCGTTTTAGATCGTAAACCCCTTCGAGTTGGTACGCCAGCAGCAGGATTCCGGTCAGGGTCAACCCGATGGGGAACCACACGCGGTAGGGCTGGAAGTTCCCCGAGTCGAGAGCCGCCGGCCACTCAACCTGATAGCGTAGCCAATACGCCAGGGCAAAGGCGATGTTGATGAGGATGACGTCGGTCAACGCGATGAACAGACCTGTGCCAGCCCAGGCATCCGCACCTGCCTTATCTTGTGATGACATCCTTTGCTCCTTGCGGAACCGGCGTGTGGAGTATCCGCTCATATACGCGCGCCGTGCGGTCGGCGCTGGCCCTCCAGGAGAACCGATCGGCTCTTGCTCGCCCCCGCGTGGCCATCGACGCGGCCAGCCCCGCGCTGTTGATCACCCGGTGAATGGCGTCGGCCAGTCCCTCCGTGTCAGTTGGATTGACCAGAAGGCCGGCGGTCCCCACCACCTCGGGTAGACTGGACGCGTTCGAGGTGACGACAGGCGTACCGCACGCCATGGCCTCCAGTGGCGGCAGGCCGAAGCCCTCGTAGAGAGACGGAAAGACGAACACGTCGGCCGCGTTGTACCAGTGGGATAGTTCGCTATAACGCAGGAACCCGGGGAACCGCACTCGGTCTTGCAGGCCGAGTTCCTCCGCCAGCGCGAACACGCTCTCGTATTTCCAGCCGCGCCCGCCGCCGATGACAAGCCCGTGTGTGGTTTCTCCGAGCAGAGCGTAGGCCCGTATCAACGTTGCCAGGTTTTTTCGCGGCTCTATGGTGCTGATGCACAGGATGAACTGCTCTGGCAATTGGTGTGCTGCCCGAAACGCCTTCACCTCCGGCTGCGGCAGCGGCCGAAACATCGGACCAACGCCGTTGGGCACGGCGTACACGTGATCAGCCGGCACGCCTAGCAGCCGGATCACGTCCTGCCGCGTATGCTCGGAGACGGCAATGACGGCGTCGGCGCGTTGCGCGGACAGGCGCGTCATCAGCCTGAGGTACAGGCGATTCCCTCGGTTGAAAGCCCGGGGGTAGAGAAAGAAGCTCAGGTCATGGATGGTCACCACAGACCGGGTTGGGCAAATCAGCGGCAGGGCATAGGCCGGCCCGTGCAGCAGATCGATCTTGTCGCGAATCAGGCGCGCCGGCTGAAAGAGCTGCTCCCACAGCATCCGTGCCGGCGGAGAGGCCGTGGGAAATGGTGCGAGCCGGGCGTCGATGCCCGGCCAGGCAACGTCGCCGGCCCGTGGGTCGCCCAGGTAGGCCGTGAAGCGCTGTTCGCTGACCTGCGGCAGATGTTCCAGGAGCGCGGTGATGTAGCGGTGAATGCCGGCCCCCCGGTAGCTGTCCGCCAGGGACAACAAGTGGGCGTTGATCGCAATGTGCGCCGGTCTATTTCTTCCCCTCATTGATTCGAGTGCTTCCTCAACCCCAGTTTACCGTAGTAACGACTTCAGTCGTTCACACGGGAGACAGAGCGACTGAAGTCGCCACTACGATCCTGCATATCCTGGACCATCTCTCGATACAACGCGACGGTTCGACGGGCTACCTGGGCTTGGGTGAAGTGCTGTAAAACACGAGCGCGCCCGGCCTGTCCCAGCCGGCGGCGCAAGCGGGGGTCCCCCATCAGCCGTCCCAGGTGGTCGCGCAGCGCACTGACATCCCCTTCGGGAAAGATCAGGCCGGCCTCCC
>JBHHTZ010000118.1:0-9016 GCA_046753605.1 Anaerolineae bacterium | reverse complement strand
AACATGTCCGGGTGGGACACCCTGAAGCACGAAAATGCTAGATGGCTAGATGGCTGGTTGGCTTGCACAGTGCTCAGCCAACCAGCTAACCAGCCATCCAGCCAACCGTTTTCGGAGCAGGATTGACATGTCAACCGACCGGTGCTATGATTGCGACGCTTGGACACGGAACGTTCCGGGTCGCGACAACGTCCCTACAGCGATATGGAGGAACCGCAATCGTATGGCGCGCGCAGTACCGAAGCTTGAGCCTCAGATCTCGGGCCTGAATGGCATGGCTGTCCATGGCACGAGACGCAACACCACCCGCCACTACCTGCGAAGCCAACTGCGCCAGTTGGATGCGCAGATTGCGGCACTCGGGTATGCCCAGAACGGGGAATCCTGGCGCATCTTGGAGCGGGCGATGTGGTTCCAACCGGCCGCCGCCAAGCTCGTCTGGACGGGCCGGCTCGAACTCCACTACCTGGAGACTATGCGCGAGACTCTGGTGGAGACCCTGATGCACCTGTGATCATCACCGAGGGGAGAATACATTTTCCGTGTCTTTTAGCCCAACCGACTGGTATGATCGGCAGCCGGCCAGCCGCCGGCGACTGTACACCATATTACTGGCAATCACGCTTCTAACCCTACCCGGCTACTGTCTGGGATTCACACTGCTTATCACCAGGCCAGCACCCCAGGTAGCCGGTCCATCTCCCACGCCCAGCCAGCAGCCGGCGCCGAGCACCCAAACACCTACGCCCAGTCCCGAACCGACAGCGACACCCTCGCCGAGCACAACGCCGTCCGTGGCGCTCACCGCCACCGTCACCGTTTCGCGGACGCCGACGATCACGTGGACACCCAGCATAACACGATCTCCCACACCCACGTGGACTGCCACCATGACGCCGGCCGCCAGCGCAACGCCGGCCCCTTCCCCGTCCATAACGCCTTCCCCAACCCAGGTGACCCCCACGCCATCCGTCACCCGGACCGTAGCGCCGACCCCAACTCCGACCCCGACGACGCCGGCGCCGACCGACATACCAACCGCATCCGCCACACCCTCGGCAACACGGGCGCCGACTGACACACCAACCGCATCCATCACACCCTCGGCCACGCCGGCGCCCCCCACACCCACGGACACGGCCACGGCTCCCCCGACTGCAACAGCCACACTCACGGCGACCCCTGAGCCCCCGGCAACGGAAACGTCTACGCCCACGATCGACCTGTCACCGACGGCGACAGCGACCGCAGGAGTGGTGATAAGCCTGCCCTAGATCATCCAGGCCGTCATGCGCTTCTCCGACTGGTTTACCGGGCTGCCCCTGCGCACGCAGGTCCAATACATCATCGTCGCCGTGTTGATCCTGACAGCCACTGTTCTGTACGGGATGGGGACAGCAGTGCTGCTGCTCCGTCCGCAAATTCGGGCAGCGCTGGCAACAGCAACGCCGGCCCCGACTGCGACAGCCACAGCCACGGCCAGCGCCACACCAACCGACACGCCGACCAAACGACCGACAATCACACCCACGCCCAGCCGCACCGTAACACCGCTACCGCAGCCGACTTTTGGTTCTACGCCCACCCAGTTGCCAATCTTCTCGCCCACCGCACCGCCCACGGTATCACCCACGCCTACCCCAAGCCCCATGCCACCCCCCACCTCGGTCCCACCAACCAGGACGCCCGTCACTCCCTCGGCCACGCCCACGGCCGCGCCGCCCACGCCCACGAGCACGCCGGCCGGCTATCCGCCCCCCGGCCCGTCACCCGCTGTGCCCAGCACAACACCAACGCCGGCAGCGACCGCGACACCCCCGTCGCCGACTGACACCCCCACGCCGGCCACGACGCCGGAATCCCCAACGGCCACGCTATCGCCGGCCCCCCCGGCCTCCACCAAGACGATCCCGATACTGACCGTCGCGCCCACCTCGCCGACGCCTTGACCAAATAGCAGGTGAAGCCTATAATCGCAACACAAGGAGCGCAGCTTGCCTACCCCAACTCATAACCACCTCGACGATGGCACATTGACACACAGCCAATCCCGCGTTGCCCGGCCATCCGCCTGGTATCGAAGCGTTCGGGCCGTGATACGCCTGCTGTTCTTCCTGCTGGCAGACTATAAGGTCAGCGGGCAAGAGCACATACCAGACGCCGGCCCGATGATCATCGCCATCAACCACATGAGCGCCGTGGACCTGCCGGCGGTCATGCTGGCCATCCCGCACCAGGCCACCGCCTTCGCCGCCAGCAAATATCAGGGCGGCCTGCGCGGGCTGATTCTGCGCAGCGTCCACGTCATCTTTGTACGACGTGGGATACCGGACCGCAAAGCCCTGCGCCAGGCACTGGAAGTCCTGCAAAGCGGCGGCGTTCTCGGCCTGGCACCCGAGGGAACCCGCAGTCCCACCAAGACGCTGCTGCGGGCCAAGCCCGGGACCGCATTCCTGGCCGTGCGCTCCGGGGCAACGGTCCTGCCCATCGGACTCACGGGCACCGAAACGGTCCTGCGTTCGTGGCGACACCTACACCGGCCGAAAATTCGTGTCGTCATCGGCGAGCCGTACAAGCTGGAAGCTTCGGGGAATGGCCGGCACGACTTCCAGGCTCTGAGCGACCAGATCATGCTAAGCATTGCCGGCTTGCTACCCGAGGAATATCGAGGGGAGTATGCAGATTGAGACCGGACCAACTGGATGACCGACCTGGAGAACATCAATGACGGAAGCCAAACGAATCGACCTACACGCCCACTCCTTTTTTACCGACGGAGCGCTGCTGCCCAGCGAAATCTGCCGGCGGGCCGTGGTCATGGGCTACGGGGCCCTGGCCATCACCGACCACGCCGACGCATCCAACCTGGAGTCGATCCTGGACAAGCTGGTGCGCTTTGCCAGGGAGCAGGCGCCCTTCTTCCCGCTCACGTTCATCCCCGGCGTGGAGCTGACCCACTGTCCGCCTCAGACGATTGCCGGCCTGGCTCGTCGGGCGCGCCGGCTGGGAGCCGCCATCATCAACGTCCACGGTGAGACACCGGTGGAGCCGACCGCGCCTGGCAGCAACCGCGCCGCCATCGAATGCCCGCACGTAGACATCCTGGTACACCCCGGCTTCATCACCGAGGAGGAAGCGCGGCTGGCCGCCGAGAACGGTGTCTACCTGGAGATCACGTCCCGCAGGGGGCACAGCCTGACCAACGGCTACGTGGCCCAGGTGGCCCGCGCCGCCGGCGCCAAACTGGTCGTCAACACCGACACTCACACCCCGTCCGACATGATCGACCAGGCCCTCGCACGCAAGGTGGCAGCCGGCGCCGGCCTCACCCCCGACGAAGTCGAAGCAGCCACCGTCACGCACCCGGCGGAGCTGGTGCAGCGAGCGTTGCTGAGGATGGGGGTGTTGCAACAGGCATAGCGACGTGGTTGGGTATTGGGTATTGGATATTGGGTATTGGAGCATACGTCCCCAATATCCAATACCCAATATCCAATATCCAATACCCAATGACCAGGGCAAACAGAAATGACCACAACAATCCGCATCTTCAAGAGCTCAACTGAAGCGCGTGAGACGATCCTGAAACGGCAACCCCTCGACCAGATCGAGGTGACGCCGGCCATCGCCGCCGGCATCCAGCGCATTTTTGGCGAGACGTTGACGCCGGCCCAGGTCGTTGAGCGCATCCTGGCCGATGTGCGTGAGCAGGGCGACGCCGCACTACGTGACTACACGAAGCGCATCGACGGCGTCGAGTTGGCAGCTTTGGCCGTGTCCGATGGCGAAATCGAGGCGGCCTGGCATGACACACCGCTGGAACTGCGCAAGGCACTGGAATTGGCAGCCGGCCGCATCCGGCAGTTTCACGAGCGAGAGCCACGGGATTCGTGGATGGACTGGCGGGAGGGCGAGGCGTACGGACAGATCGTGCGGCCGCTGGCGCGTGTCGGCATATACGTGCCCGGTGGCACAGCACCGCTGCCGTCGTCGTTGCTCATGGCTGCGATTCCGGCGCGCGTGGCCGGCGTCAGCAAAATCGTCGTGTGCAGCCCACCGGGCAAGGACGGCCAACTCAGTCCGGTGATCCTGGCTGCCGCCCGGGTGGCCGGCGTGGACCGGGTCTTCAAAGTCGGCGGTGCACAGGCCATCGCCGGCCTGGCCTACGGCACGGAGAGCATTCCCCAGGTGGACAAAATCGTCGGGCCTGGCAACCTGTTCGTCGTGCTGGCCAAGAAGGCCGTCTTCGGCGTGGTAGACATCGAGAGCCTGCCCGGCCCAACGGAAACGCTGCTCATCGCCGACGACTCGGCCGACCCCGCCTGGGTGGCGGCCGACCTGCTGGCGCAATCCGAACACATCATGGGTTCATCGATCCTGCTCACGCCGTCCGCCGAACTGGCCGAGGCAACACAGCGCGAAATCGAGCGCCAGTTGCCCGCGCTGCGCTGGCGCGAGAGCATCGCAGAGGCGCTGGACGCCAACGGCGGCATCGTGATTGTGCGCGAGCTGGACGAAGCCGTCGATCTGGCAAACGATTACGCCCCGGAGCATCTGTGCCTGTTAACGCGCGATCCGTGGGCGCTGGTGGGGCGCATTCGCAACGCCGGCGGCATCTTCGTGGGCGAGGCTTCGTCCGAGGCACTAGGCGACTACATCGCCGGCCCCAGCCACATCATGCCGACCGACGGCACGGCCCGCTTTGCCTCGCCGGTCCATGTGCGCGACTTCCTCAAAGTGACCAGCATCATCAACGCGAGCCTATCCGCTCACAACCAGGTCGCGCCGGCAGCGGTGCGCCTCGCCGAAGCTGAGAGCCTTACTGCTCATGCGGAAGCTCTGAGGAAGAGATTGGAGGTTGGAGATTAGATATTGGGTATTGGGTATTGGATATTGGGTATTGGGTATTGGATATTGGGTATTGGGTACTGGACATTGGCAATGTCCAGTACAATATAGATCGAACGGTTGAGCATGTTGGACTCCTTTCGCTGAGGCTTTGCCCAAAGCTTAGCCGTTCTTGTTCTCAGTTGTCAAGGTGCTTCACACAAAAGTGACGAAGAGCGTTGTGATTTCTGTGGCTTTCGCATCATCACAAAAACATCCCGCTCCAGATATACCAGAAAAGACGGCTCAGTTTTCGACAAGGTGTATGAGTACTACTGGTGTGGAGGGAGGACGAACCGACGGGAGACGGGATGTGAAACCAAATCAATCAAGCGGGAGACAATTGAGAGCTTGGTCATTCAGGCGTTGAGGAAAAGTGGTTCAGGATCGAGGGGGTTCTCGAAGCCTGCGTATCCATTGATGGCGACCCTCCTTTTGCGGAGGTATCCATATCCGGTCCCACATATTGTACACGAAGATCGCTATCGCCACGAACTGCAAGATGCCAGATAGCACCAGCATCATCTGCGGGAAGGTTCCACCGCGCAGCGCCAGCCAGGGCTCGAAGACGACCCGCAGAACCAGGCCGGCATTCAGGATTACCAACGCTGCGAGAGATTTCCGCTCCGTATAGCGCGTCTGCTTGGGTCGAGGGAACATCCAATCGCTCACCCCCATAATCAGGTGGGTGATGAAGCCGACGAACATGATGTGCCCGTGCGGCGCGATGAATACGCGCCACACGGGCCACAGTCCAAGAGCCTTGAAGACCAGGAACAGCCCGCCCATGGCGCCGCCGGCCAGGAACCAGATGAATCCAAGCTTCAGAAACCAACGCGGGACACGCGTCAAGTCAGCACCTCCGTGTTCAGTGACCAGTGACCAGTGACCAGTAATCAGTGACCAGTAATCAGTGATCAGACACTGGACACTGACTACTGAATACTGGTCACTGATTACTTCCTTCCTCCAGATCCTCCGCGATCAGGACCAGCGCATGGGGACGGGTAATAGTGATCTGTTCGCGGCCGGCCTGTACAATGCCCTGGCGACGCCATCGGCTTATGGTACGACTGACGGTCTCCAGGGTTGTGCCGATCATTTCGGCCAGGTCTTGCCGCGTGATCGGCATGTCGATGCGGACGCCTTCATCAGCGGACACACCGACCTGATTTGCCAGCTTCAGAAGCACGCGCGCCAGCCGGCGCTCCACACGTTCGGCCGCAAGCTGACGCATCTGTTCATGGGCATCCTCCAGACGGCCGGCCAGCACCCGGATGATTGTGACAGCCACGCTGGGATAGCTCTGCACAATACGCTGGAAGGTATCCCCCTCAACACTCAACACTTTGACATCCGTCTGGGCCTGGGCGCTCGCGGGATACTCCATGCCGGCCAGAAACGCGACACCGCCAAAGAGTTCGCCGGCCGAAAAGACGCGCAAGATGACATCCTGACCGCCTTCGGAGTGCTTGATCAGCTTAACCTCGCCGGCCTGTACGATGTGCAGGCGATGGGCCGAATCGCCCTCGAAGAAAACATAGTCGCCGGCCCGATATGTGGACCGGATGAACAAGGGGCCTATGTCCTCCAGGACGTCGGCCGGCAGTCCCGCAAACATCGGCGCTCGTCTCAAAACCTCAGTTCGATTCATAGTCCGGTCCTGCTTATGGTGACTCTGCAGAAAGCACAACGTGACCAATTATAGCACAGATTCTCTCCCTCTTCACGGATCAAGCGGCTACTGCACTCTCGCCGACAATTGGCCGGCCCGGGCAACAGACTTGCCCCGGAACCCCCGCTCCTGTATAATAGAAGTGCAGAAATCCGCTGCCATCGTCGCCAACGGATCGCTTTCCTTGGCGACGTTTTCATATTCTCGCGCCACGGGCAGGCGCTTCGACAAGACTTGGCCATGCCCCTTTCTCTCAAGAGCAAATGTGTAGCCGACAGAGATGATCAAGACGAAACCGGACGAGATCGAACGCATAATCGACCACGTGATCTCCTATGCGCCGGGCGCAGACGTAGATCTGCTGTGGAGAGCGTATGAGCTGGTCGAGCGTGCCCACGCCGACCAGGCGCGGGCCAGCGGTGAACCATACGTGACCCACGTCGTGGCCGTGGCCGGCATCCTGGCCGATCTGTGTATGGAGCCAGAGACCATCGCAGCGGCTCTGCTCCACGACGTCGTCGAAGATACCGACACCACCCTGGAAGAGCTTCGGGAGCAGTTCGGCGATGAGATCACTACCCTGGTTGAAGGCGTCACGAAGCTCACCAAGATAACACGCAAGGGGATCCACATCTCCCGCGCCGAGAACATGCGCAAGCTGTTCCTGGCCATGGCCGAAGACATCCGTGTCGTCCTGATCAAGTTGGCTGACCGGCTGCACAACATGCGGACATTGTGGGCGCTGCCGCCCGAAAAACAGCGGCGCATTGCCCAGGAAACCATGGAGATATATGTGCCGCTGGCCAACCGACTCGGAATCTGGCAGATCAAGTGGCAACTGGAAGACCTGGCGCTGCGGGCGCTCGAACCGGGAGTCTACGAAGAGATCAGCGACCAACTCGCGCGCCGGCTCGGCGAGCGTGAAGCCGTCCTCAATGAGATTGTGGACACGTTGAGCAACCGCCTGCTGGACGAAGGCATTGAGGTCGTTGCCATCACAGGCCGGCCAAAGCACATACACAGCATCTACGACAAGATGCAGCGGAAAGGTGTCAGGTTTGACGAAGTCTACGATGTACACGCCGTGCGCGTCATCGTGAAAACCGTTCGAGATTGCTACGCCGCCCTCGGCATCGTGCATGATCTGTGGAACCCCATCCCCGGCGAGTTTGATGACTACATCGCCACACCCAAAGAGAACCTGTATCAGTCACTACACACGGCCGTGCGCGTGCCGGGGGAAATAAACCCGCTCGAAGTCCAGATACGAACGGAAGACATGCACCAGGTCGCGGAGTACGGCATTGCCGCTCATTGGCGTTACAAAGAACACCGCTCGCGCGATGCAGCGCTGGAGAAGAAGATTGCATGGCTACGCCAGCAGCTGGAGTCCCACCAGGATGTAGATGACGCTGAGGAGTTTCTGGAGTCGGTCAAAGAGGACGTCTTGCCGGAACAAGTGTATGTGTTCACCCCCCAAAACGACATCATCGAGCTGCCGGCGGGCGCCACACCCATCGACTTCGCCTATCGCATCCACACCGAAGTCGGCCACCGGTGTCGCGGCGCGAGAATAAATGGCCGAATGGTGGCGCTCAATACGCCATTGCAAACGACCGACCGCGTTGAGATCATCACGACAAAACGGGGCGGACCCAGTCGCGACTGGCTGAATCCCGCCCTGGGCTATGTCCGCACAAATCGCGCTCGAGCCAAGATTCGGCACTGGCTCCGCAAAGGCGAGCGTACGCAGAGAATCGCACAGGGCCGTGAGATTCTGGAGAAGGAACTGCGGAAACTCGGACTGAGCAAGGGGCGATATGACGAGGTCGCCGGCCTTTTCAACTACGACGAGCTGGACGATTTCCTCGCAGCAATCGGATCCGGAGACATTCACAGCCAGCAGATCACGACGCGCATCCTGGAGGCCGAGCGAGAAGAGGAAGAGGAAATCCAGGTTGTGGAGGCTCCTCCACCGACCGAGCCCAGCGGCGTAAGCATCATGGGTATCGAAGATCTGCTGACGAGAGTGCCCAAGTGCTGCAATCCGCTGCCCGGCGATCCGGTGATCGGCTACATCACGCGAGGGCACGGCGTTACCTTGCACAAAGATACCTGCCCAAATGCGCGGCGCATGCTGGCAGATGACCCGGAGCGAGTCATCGATGTTGACTGGCGTGAGGATCCCCGACGTGTCTATCCTGTCTTGATACGCGTGCTGGCATACGACCGGCGGGGTCTCATGCGTGATGTGTCCGACGTGGTGGCCGGCGAAGATGTAAACATTAGCTCCGCCGCCGTGCAGACCAACAAGAAACAGAACGTCGCTGCCATCACAGTAACCCTGGAAGTCAGCAGCGTGCGCCAACTGGCCACAATCCTCAACAAGCTCAGCCGGCTGCCCAACGTCTTCGAAGTGCGCCGCGAAGTCGGTTGACGGAGATGGGAGTACTC
>JBHHTZ010000117.1:0-9037 GCA_046753605.1 Anaerolineae bacterium | reverse complement strand
CCTGATGGTTCGACAGGCTCACCACGGCGGCTCGTCGAAGGGTCGGCGGGCTACAGGCTGCGCCCCATCAATGGGGCTTTTCCGCCCGAAATCGTGCCAAAAGCCCGATTCATCGGGCGCCGCAGCGTAGCACGGGCACTTCATGCCCGTGCGGGCGCCGGCTGAGAAGCGACGCGCTGTTACCGGATTATTTTCTCAATCTTTATAATTCGCGGCTTCCGCGTGTCCCCCACCATCGGGGGGCGGATCAGCATTCCTGTATCCGTTTACTATTGTAGCGGGTGAACCTTACGAACTACATTGCGATGGGAAAAGTGAGGTAGAACGTGCTGCCCCGATGGGTGTCGCTGTCGAACCAGACACGGCCACCATGCAGTTCGACCAGCGAGCGTGTGATGTACAGGCCCAGACCGGCGCCGCTAGCGCCGGCCTGGCGAGCGCTGTCGGCGCGGAAGAATCGGCTGAATAGTTTCGGCTGATCTTTAAGAGAGATGCCGACCCCGTTGTCAGCCACATTGACTTGCAGGAACCCCTCTTCCTCCGCCAGGGCCAGGCTGACGGTGATGAGTCCACCTTCGGGGGTATACTTGCAGGCGTTGCTGAGCAGATTCCCGATGATCTGTGCCGCTCGCGTCTCGTCGCACAGCGCCGGCGGCAGGTTAGGTGACGCTCTCAGGGTCAGGCGCTGCGATTTCGCACGCAGTTGTGGCTCGAACTCGGTTGTTACCCTCTCTACCAGAGCCGGCAGATCGGTCGGCTGCAAGACCAGCTCCATCCGGCCAGTCTCGATACGCGTTGCGTCCAGCAGGTTGCTGGTGATCGTCACCAGCCGGCTGGCGCTCTGCTGCACAATCTCCAGGTATTCCCGCTGCCCTTCGGTGAGCGGGCCGGCGTATTCGTCCAGCAGAATGTCAACAAATCCACTGATGGAGGCAAGCGGGGTGCGGAGTTCGTGGGCCGCCACCGAGACGAACATGGACTTCATCTCGTCCAGCCGGCGCAGTTCAGCATTGGCAGCAGTCAACTCCAGGTTCTGATGAGCCAATCTATCGCGCAACAGACGCAGTTCATTGCGGCGTTGGGTCAGCTTCTGCTCCAGCCGGCCCATCTCGCTGACATCGCCTACCACATGGATGAGACCGGTGATCTCTCCGGTTCGGTTGCGGTAGGGCAGGTCCACCATCGTCAGATAGATGATCTGTCCGTCGGATGCTTCGCGATTGATCCATGACAACTGAAATCGAGGCAGCGTGCCAGCCAGGATTTCCGCCAACACGTCCTCGCTGCCCACCAGTTCGGGCACCAGGTCCAGGAGCGAATGCCCCAAGCTGGTCGTATGACCATTGCGGATGATCTCCGCTGCACCGCTCACCTCCACGATGTTCAGGTCCCGGTCGGTGATGGCGTAGGCGATCTTGCGGTCCTGCAATATCAACTGTGCTACCGTCAGGTCCATGGTAATGTCCTGCTTAATTCAGGGCACGAGGAGCCCGCCCAGTTGACGAAACAGTGTCTCCACCTCATCGCCGGTCCTGGCACTGGTGATGTAGTATGGGGCGTTGAATTGGGCGGCGACCGTCTGAACATCGGCAGGCTCAATCTGCTGCTGATCAGTCAGGTCGCTCTTGTTTGCTGCTATGATCAAACGGGCGTCAGGGCTGACCTGGAAAAGGTCGGCGGTGTACGTGGACAGATTAGTCAGCGTCTCCGGGCGGGTCAGATCGCAGACCAGGACAGCGCCGGCTGCCCCACGTAGATAGCTGGCTCGCACCTGGTTGAACTCCTCGCTGCCGGCCAGGTCCCACAACATCATTGTCAGTTCCACGACGTCATCGGCGCGCGGGACCACGACCGTCTTGCGACTCACTTTGACACCGATGGTGCTGATGTACCTGTCGTCGAACAGGTTATACACAAAACGGCGCACCAGGCTGGTCTTTCCGACGGCAAAGTCGCCCAGAAGGCAGATTTTCTTGCTGAACGTCGTCACTGGCAAACGCTCCTAACAATCCGCTAGTCTGACCTTCACCTTATGGACCGACCGCCGGCGTGACAATATGCGCCGGAATCGGGGTTGTCGTCCCCACCCAACGGGCCGGCACCCAGCCGACCACCTCGGCTTCCGGCTGAGGAGTCCAACGTACCTGAATCCAGTCACCGAAGGTGGCTACAATCTCAATCCGGTGGCCTTGTTCCAAAATCAGCCCCAGGCGAGGTGAGTTGCTCGAAGGCCCCGAGCGCAGCCAGACGTTGCCCGTCATCAGGCCGATCACCGGGGCAGGGGTTGCAGAGGGCGCACGTGTGGGCGTCTGGGTCAACGTAGGCGTGGCGGTGGATGTGGGCATAGGCGATGGTGTTGCCGTGGACGTGGCAGAGGGGCTGGGTGTAACAGTCGGCGATGGTGAAGGGGTAGCCGTGAAGGTGGGCGTCGATGTCGGGGCCGGCACGACGGCGACGGGCACTGGGGTTGGTGTGCTGCGCATCGCTCGCCAGACCCACCCCGTGACGATGCAGGCTCCCATCAGCAGAATGGCGATCACGGCCAGAGCGCCGGCCAACACGCGCCGTTGCGTGGAACTCAACCCGTCCGGCCTGGAAACCGCCATCAACGAATGCAGTGTGTCCTCGACCGGCGCGAGGGGGGCAGGGTCGCCATCGTAGTTGCGCAGGGCCGGCTGATAGGCGTGCTCGATTTCGATGATTCGCTCGCGCATCTCGGCCCTGAACCCAGGTGGCTCGACGCCCTCAACCACCGCCGCCAGGTAGGCATGCTGGGCCGCTTCGATCAAGATGCGCCACTCACCGTATTCAATCTCGTCGAGCTGACCCTCCTTCCCCCGGCCAAAGGCGTCTTGTGTGAAGTCGCGGATGGCCGTCAACATGCCACTGATCAGGTCGGCGTCGGCCGCGGCGTCCGGCTCTCGGGAAACCAGCCACAGCAGTAACCCCGTCTCGCGGTGCACCAGGAAGATCTCGGCCATCTCAAAGGGCAGCGACTCCCGCAAAGACATCTCGGCGTCAGAGGCGCCGCCGAGCCGCGCCCGTACGCGCCACCAAAGCGCCTGCGGGCTGAAGGATGTGCGGACTTGTGCATCCACCGTGCGCGCCAGATCACGTATCGCCTCTGATACGGCGCGGACAACGACCTGCCCGATGATTGGATACAGAGCTTCGATCATCTCTTCACGGGCGTCGCGGATTCTGCGCCGGATGACGTCGCCCAGAACGGGCGCGATCATGGCAATGAGCGCATCTTCGTCGCTGACGCGGCGCTCCAGCTCGTCCAGTTCGGCCCGTAGCTCAGCAATTTGCTGGCGGTAGTGGCCGAACAGGATTTCGCGTAGGGTCTCTACCGCCGGCTCGGCCTGGGGTGGCGGGGCGTCACCACCGTTCGGCGACGGGGGCAGATCAAGGCGATCTTCTGTCACGATGCCGACTCTACTCTACCAGATCCTGGAGCAAGTCGGCCACGGAGCCGCCGGCCTTCAAGTGCGTACCAAGCTGAATGAACAGCTCGCCCAGGGCCAGACGATCCACTTTGTCAGTTGTCAGCGTTTGGGCTGTCTGACGTAGTTCATTTCGCAGATCGTCGTCTGCCTGGCGCATCTCTTTACGCAGGGCCTGGAGCTTCTTGCCCTGATTGCTGTCCTGGTCGGCCAGTTGTTCGTTCAGACGGTCAGTTGCTTGCTGAAGCCGATCCAGGTCGCGCTGAAATGTTTGGAATCGATGTTCGTAGTCCCGCATTTGAGGGCCGAAGATGATGTCCCGAATGCGGTCTACCTCCTGGGGTGTGTCCGCCCGGGGTGTAGCTTGTGATTGCTTGTCGGTCATAAACTCCTCCTCAGCCGGCTTGCCGGCCATCATGGTACGAGATGAACCTTGCAATAGACATTACGGGCAGTGAGGCTGTTAGCGTTTGGCCGCAAAGCAGTAGCCCAGCCCACGTTCCGTGAGGATATAGCGGGGTTTTCTCGGGACTGGCTCTATCTTGTGGCGCAGGCGGTGGACATGCACACGCAATGCGTCCTCGAAAACCTCCTCCAAAGGCCACAGGCGACGTAACAGGAAATCGGTGGTAACGGTCCGGCCGGCATTCCGCATGAGAATGTACAGGAGCTTCGTCTCGGTCGGTGTGAGAGAGACATGCTGTCCGCCGACGATGGCCTGTTGGTGGGGGAAATCCACCGCCAGGTGGTCATCCACATGCGTTACCGGTTCCAGGATGTAGGCGAAATCGCCGATGCGGCGCAGCACCCGCTGCACGCGTGCGACGAGCTCGCGGGAGCTGAAGGGCTTGATGATGTAGTCCTCGGCGAACAGCTCAATGCCCCGTACAACGGTCTCCTCATCCTCGGCTGCGGTCAGCATAATGATCGGCAGATCGGTGAATTCCTGCACAGCTTGGCAGAACTCGAAGCCGTCCATGCCGGGCATGGAAAGGTCCACGATGGCCAGGTGCGGCAAACCACGCCGCGCGATTACATCCAGCGCATCTTGACCGGAGGCAGCGGTGAGTACCTCGAAGCCGGCGCGGTCCAGGACATCGCGGACCAGACGCAAGAGCGTCGAGTCGTCGTCTATTACGAGGATACGTTGGAAGTGGGAAGCGGCCTGCCCACCGGGTGTAGAGCCGAGCATAACTTCTCCAAAATGATGGAGCTGTGCAGACTATCCGCGATCGTGTTTCATTATACCATGGCCTGTACAATCGGGCAATGCTGCGGACGCAGGGCTCCGGCTGGACAAACGGCGCAATCGCACGTATAATCTTGCGGGTTTGACTCCGGCCGATTGAGGAGATTGTGTGTCTTCGCTGATCATCATCGTCTACGTCCTTGCTGCCTTACTGTTGGCGGTGTACAGTCTGAATACGGGCCTGTTGACAGTGCTGTTCCTCCGGCATCGGCGCTGCCGCCGCATGGCGCCGCCGCTGACCGACTTCCCTCACGTCACAGTCCAACTGCCCATCTACAATGAACAGTACGTTGTCAATCGGCTCATTGATGCGGTTGCACGGGTGGATTGGCCGCGGGAGCGGCTGGAGATTCAGGTGCTGGATGATTCAACGGATATTACGACCGGTATCGCGCGTGCCGCAGTCCGGCACTGGCGGCAACAGGGCGTCAACATCCGCCTGATTCACCGCGACAATCGGATGGGGTTCAAGGCCGGCGCGCTGGCCCATGGCCTGACCACCGCCGCCGGCGAGTTCATCGCTATTTTCGATGCCGACTTCGTGCCGCCGCCCGACTTCCTGCGCCGCACGATCCCCCACCTGCTGGCCGATGCCGGCCTGGGGCTGGTCCAGGCGCGGTGGGGACACCTCAACGCCGACTACTCGCTGCTGACGCGAGCCGAGGCGCTGGCCATCGACGCTCATTTCGTCGTCGAGCAGGCGGCGCGGGATCGATCCGGTCTGTACCTGAATTTCAACGGCACCGCCGGCGTGTGGCGGCGCGAATGTATCGAAGCGTCCGGCGGTTGGCAGAGCGACACACTGTCCGAAGACGTCGATCTCAGCTATCGCGCACAACTGGCCGGCTGGCGTTTGGGCTACCTGCCCGACGTTGTCGTGCCGGCCGAGCTTCCGCCGCAGATTCACGGCTTCAAGGGCCAGCAGTTCCGGTGGGCCAAAGGCTCGATCCAGGTTGCGCGCAAGCTGGCGCGGCCCCTCCTGTCCCAGGACGTTTCGCCGTGGGTGCGACTCCAGGGGTTGATCCACCTGACGGGCTATCTGATCCACCCGCTGATGGTCGTGCTCCTGCTGGCGGTGGTGCCGCTGATCATCACCCGCGCTCAGTCGCCGGCTGGCTTCGCATACCTGGGCCTGGCGACTCTCGGCCCGCCGCTCTTGTACGGGGTGGCCCAGCGCAGCGCCTACCCGGACTGGCGTAGGCGAATGCTGAGCTTTCCCGTCCTGGCGCTCATCGGGACCGGCATTGCCTTGAGCAATACGCAGGCTGTGGCGGAGGCGCTGCTGGATCGCAAGACGGCGTTCAAGCGGACACCCAAGTTTCGGATCGAAGATCGGCATGATCGCTGGGCTGGCAAATCATACGCCCTGGACCGAGACCCGCTGGTGTTGGGGGAGCTGGCGCTGGCCTGCTATGCCGGCCTGGGCATCGTTGCTGCCTGGCAAACCGGCCAGTGGCTCGTCATCCCCTATCTGCTGCTCTATGCGCTGGGATTCGGCCTGGTTGCAGCCCTTACGCTGCTGCATTCGCGAAAGGGCCGGCGGACCACGAAGCGGGCATTATTTGGCTGTGACAGGGTTGCAAAACGTTTGTGAGGCATCGAAAAGATCTGCAAACAGGAGAAGAAATGACCGCACAAATCATTGATGGGCGAGCCATCGCGCGCGAGATACGGCGCGAGGTCGCTGAAGAGGTGAAAGAGTTCAAAGCACAATATGGCCGGCCACCCGGCCTGGCTGTTATCCTGGTGGGCGACTTCGCGCCCAGTCTGTCCTATGTCCGAACCAAGGCGCGGTTCTGCGAAGACGTGGGCATGTACTCCGAGGTTCACCACCTGCCGGCCACCACGCCCGAAGACGAGGTGCTGGACCTGGTTGACCGGCTCAACCACGACGACAACATCCACGGGTTCCTGGTCCAGCTTCCGCTGCCTGATCACATACACCCGCTGCGCGTGCAGTGGGCCATCAGTCCAGAGAAGGATGTGGATGGCCTGCACCCCATCAACATTGGCCGGCTGGTTCTGGGTGAGGACTGTCTGGCGCCGGCGACGCCGGCCGGCATCATGGAGGCTCTGCGTCGCGAGGGAATCGCAGTTGAGGGGAAGCGGGCTGTCATCGTTGGGCGAAGTAACATCGTGGGCAAGCCGCTGTTCATGCTGATGATGCACGCCAACGCCACGCCCACCATCTGTCATTCGCGTACCCGACCGCTGGGCGATGTGACCAGGGAGGGTGACATCCTGGTGGCAGCCGTCGGCGTCGCGGAGCTGATAAAAGCCGACATGGTGAAGCCGGGCGCGGTGGTCATCGACGTGGGTGTGAACCGTGTCGAGGACGAGACGAAGGAGAGAGGGTATCGGCTGGCCGGCGACGTGGATTTCGACGAGGTCAAGGAGGTCGCCAGCGCCATCACCCCGGTTCCGGGCGGCGTTGGCCCGCTGACCATCGCGTATTTGCTGGTAAACAACCTGACCGCCGCCCGCCGGCAGATGGGGGGGGCGTGAAACGTGATGCGGGATGCGGGATGCGGGATACGTGATGCGTGATGCGGGATGCGGGATACGGGATACGGGATGCGGGATGCGGGATGTGGGACCTCCGTTGGCGAAGGTCTCCGACCGAGCCCTCACCCGGCGGCGGTCAGGAGACCTGGCCGAACAGAGCTGTACTGATTACTGTTCACTGATCACTGGTCACTGATAACTGGGAGAATATGCAGAACCTGGTCGATCAATACTCACTGCCTCTGCTGCTCGCCGGCGTGCTGGCGCTGCTGGTGGCGTTGTACTTCATGGTCAATGCCGACCGCGAGGCCGAGGATGCGCCGTTTCTGCCACAACGCCGGCGCGCCCTGGCCCGGGCCAAAGCGGCTCGGTTCGCCATCGGTGCTCTGGTGGTGCTTGTGCTTGAACTGACCGCCGTCTGGGCTGTCGGTCGCTTTCGGCCTGTGTCAGTACCCCCACCGCCTACGGCCACGCCCACGGCCACAGCCACCTCGATCCCGACCGCCACGCAGACCCTGGAGCCCACCATCACGTTGACGCCGACGCCGATACCGCCGACGCCCACGGCCACACCGACACCGACGCGGACGCCAACGATGACACCCACCGTCACCCCGACACCCGAGTTCCTTATCTACACGGTCCAGGCCGGCGACAATTTCAGCGGCATTGCGCTGCGGTTTGGGACCAGCGTGGCCGTGATAGAGGCGGCGAACCCCGGCGTCAGCTCTAACAGCCTGCAGATCGGCCAGCAGATCCGCATTCCGGTGGCGGCCATGACGCCCACGGCGACACCGTGAGACGGGATACGGGATGCGGGATGCGGGATGCGTAAGGTCCTACGTATCCCGTATCTCGCATCCCGCATCCCGTTTCACCGCCGGCCTTCCACGATCTTCACCACCTCGACCGTCGGCACTGTCGCAGCCTCGCCCGACGGAGTGACACCTTCGGACGTGCCAAACCCTGATGCGTAGACGGTGACGACGTCGCCAATCTCCATGTCTTGGCCTTCGTTCACGGCGATGGCCCGGATGTTGACCTCGTTCGGGTCGGTCAAGACCTGGAAGTAGGTCCGGTCGCCTTCGCGTTCGATGTGAAACACGCGACCGGTGAACCGAAAGGCATCGTTTTCGTACTTCTTCGGATTCGCCTGCAAGTCGGGAGCGTTCACAGGGCGGAAGAAAGCGTCCATGTCGAAAGTAGGCGTGGGGGCCGGCGTCGGGGTTGTGGTCTCGGCCCGGGCCGTCGTGCTCGTCGGAATGATCTCAGGGGTAGGCGTGGGGGCCGGCGGTGGTGGCGTGGTTGGCTCGATCCGGCTGCCGGCACGCGTCGGTGCAGTCTCAAGGGTGGGGGTGGGGGCCGGCGGTGGTGTCGGGGGGGAAGCGCAGCCGGCCACGGCGCTCAGCACAATCACGGTCAACAGACACTGCAAACGATTCATGGGTTGGGACCTCTTGGGGAGTCACAAATGGGCGATTGCCAGACGACTGGGCCACGGACCTGCCCGGAATGCCGGCGCGGACTGGACAAGATCGCCAAAACGGTGTATAGTATGGGCGGATAGCGGGTGCCACAGCGCGAAGTTCAACGGCTTTTCCTGTGAAAGAATAGGCTCCTGGCAACATCGTCGCCGACCGGCGCTGCCCCTGCCCGTGGCGCCCCCATCCCTTGCCGCGCCAGGAGGTAGTTGCCGCGAGCGAAGTGTGCGGGCTGTTTCAGCCCGCACACTTTATTTCTGTCTTTTCAATAATTCGTGGTGGCGTAGGGGCGAGGCAAGTCGGAGAGCAGGTTCTTTTGCTTCGACACCACCAATCCGACTTGCCTCGCCCCTACT
>JBHHTZ010000116.1:0-9051 GCA_046753605.1 Anaerolineae bacterium | reverse complement strand
GCCGGCCCTGCAAACCGGCGAAGTGGACATGCTTTCGCGGAACGTCACCTGGACAAGTACACGTGACGCCCAGTGGGGCAACTACACGATTACTATGTTCTATGATGGGCAGGGGTTCATGGTTCCCACGGACACCGGCATTACGACAATTGAGGAGTTGGACGGTGCAACGGTATGTGTGACCAGCGGGACCACAACAGAGCTGAACCTGGCTGACGCCTTCCGGCAACGAGGACTGGACTTCACCCCGGTCGTGTTCGAGGACACGGCCACGGTCTACAGCACCTATGAGAGCGGGGGCTGCGACGCGACGACCAGTGACAAATCACAGCTCGCAGCGATCCGAAGCGGGTTCGCCAATCCGGATGCTCATCGCATTCTGGATATCACGATCTCCAAGGAGCCGTTGACGCCGGCTGTACCGAGCGGTGATGACCAGTGGTTTGACGTGGTCAAGACCGTCATGGCCGTTCTCATCAATGCTGAAGAGATGGGCGTAACGTCGCAGAACGTTGACCAGATGTTGAAGAGCGACAACATCCAGGTGCGCCGTATGTTGGGCGTTGAAGGTGCGTTTGGGCAGGCTGACCTGGGCCTGGACGCCGACTTTGCTGTGAACGCCATTCGTGCCGTGGGCAACTACGGCGAGATCTACGACCGATACATGGGCCCCAACGGTGACGCGTTTACACTACCGCGTGCACTCAACAAGCTCTGGAGTGATGGCGGCCTCATCTATGCGCCTCCCCTGCGCTAGATGTTTTCTTGAGTTAATGAACGGGTGCAGTCCCAACACCTTGGGGCTGTACCCTGGTCATAACGGGCAAGCATGAAACAAAGCGGCAGTCGAATTCGTGTGCTAACCTACGGGGGCGTCCCTCTCTGGCGGGATGTCCGTGTGATCCAGGCTGCTGCTCAGATCGTCTCTGCGATCCTGGTAATCGGGTTCCTGGCCTTTTTTATCGACAACGTGCTGAAAGCCGCAGATGCGCGGGGATTGAGTCTGGGGTTCGACTTCCTGAACGTATCAGCCGGCTTCCCCATCGGCGAGTCGGTCATTGACTACGACCCTTCAAACACCTTCGCCAGGGCTTTCATCGTTGGCATTCTGAACACCTTGAAGGTGGCGGGGGTGGGAGTTGTCCTCGCTACACTTCTGGGCACCATCCTGGGCGTGGCTCGCCTGTCCACGAATTGGTTGGTGCGCATGATTGCCAGCATCTACATCGAGACCATTCGGAACGTCCCGCTTCTCGTTCAGCTTTTCTTCTGGTACTTCGCCGTGTTCCGGCGACTGCCTCCGGTACAAGAGAGTATCCACGCGAGTGATTTGATCTTCCTGAACCAGCGCGGTGTGTACATGATCTGGTTTGATCCTACGCCGACTTTTTCAACATGGTTGGTCATTCTGTTGGCCGCGGTTATCCTGGCAATTGGGCTGTGGGTGGTTCTCAGCCGGTGGCAGTTGCGCACTGGGCGATCAACATATCCCGTGCTGTCCGCGTTGGGTACGTTGATCCTTGTGCCGGCCCTGGGTTGGTTCCTGCTGACGCAGCCACCTCTCACTCTCAACGTCCCGGTTCTCGGGCGCTTCAACTTCGAAGGCGGCATCAAGCTCACGACTCAGTTCTCTGCCTTGCTGCTGGGATTGGTGATCTACACCGCGTCCTTCATTGCCGAAATCGTTCGCGCCGGCATCCAGTCTGTATCGCGTGGGCAGGTGGAAGCGGCTCGGGCCATCGGGCTCAGCAACCTTCAGGCCCTGCGCCTGGTCATCTTTCCCCAGGCTCTGCGCGTACTCATCCCCCCATTGATCAGTCAGTACCTGAACCTGACCAAGAATTCGAGCCTTGCAGTTGCCATCGGCTACCCGGAGTTGTTCACCGTGGGAAGAATCATGATCAACCAGGCCGGAAGAGCCGTGCCGGTCTTCGTCATGGTCATGGTAGCTTACCTGGTCATGAGTTTGACCTTCTCCGTTGTCTTGAATTTCTATAATCGTCGAGTTCGCTTTGTGGAAAGATAGGCATGAGTACGGTCACGGAAGGCGTCCGACGACCCAAGATTCCGCTAACCCCTGTCACCTGGTCGCGGAAGAACTTGTTCAGCACATGGTACAATTCCTTGCTGACCTTGGTGACTGCCTGGTTGCTCTATAAGGTGATATCTGGCCTTGTGCCCTGGGTTCTGACAGCAGCCAACTGGACTCCCATCACGACCAGCCCCATCTTGTATCTCGTGGGACAGTATCCAGCGGAGCACCTGTGGCGGGTCGGTCTTGGTCTGCTGATCGTCTCATTTCTCTTCGGGATGAGCTGGGGGACGTGGGGCGGTGTGATTCGTACTTTCGCCCTGGCATTGGTTGCCGGCTACTTGATCGGTGCGTTGCTGCCCGTAGGGTTGAACTCCCTAGGGCTCACGGTGCGGCTCTATCTTGTGGGCAACGTGGCTGTGACTCTGATTGGCTATGCGCTGGGACTCACTCGGCTGGGCCGGCCTCGTTGGGTGCTGCTGGGGTGGGTCACTTCATTTATCGTGATGGTGTTCCTGCTCCGGGGGTTCGGAGGCACGGCCGGGCTGGAAGTGGTTCCGACCGGTGTGTGGGGCGGCCTGATGTTGAACCTCCTTTTGGCTGTTGTCGGTATCGCGGCATCTTTCCCGCTGGGTGTTACGCTGGCGCTGGGCCGCCGCAGTAATCTGGCAGTCATTCGCCTCTTTAGCACGTTGTTCATCGAATTGGTTCGCGGCGTGCCCTTGATCTCCATCCTGTTCATGGGTTCCATCATCCTGCCGCTTTTCCTTCCGGAGGGTGTGCGAATAGACCGCGTGGTCCGCGCCCTGATAGGCATCACCCTTTTCAGTGCAGCCTATATGGCCGAGAACGTTCGGGGCGGATTGCAGGCGATTCCCGAAGGCCAGTACGATGCAGCCAGGGCGATAGGTCTCAGCGGCCCGCTGACCACATTGCTGATTATCCTGCCACAGGCTTTGAGACTGGTGATTCCAACCATCGTTGGGCAGTTTATCAGTCTGTTCAAAGACACGACGCTGGTGGAAATCATTGGGCTTATTGAGATCCTGGGTATTGGCAAGTCGATTGTCATGGGCAATCCCGAGTGGGTGGGCGCCCAGGCCGAGGTCTACCTGTTCATTGGCGCGGTGTTCTGGGTATTCACGTACGCCATGTCCTACGGCAGCCGGCAGCTTGAGAAGGCGTTGGGCGTCGGCGAAAGATGAGGAGGCAACAAAGCGATGATCGATGACAGCCAGGAGCCGGTGGAAGACATCATCATCTGTCGCGACGTCCACAAGTGGTTTGACGACTTTCACGTGCTGCGTGGGATCAGCCTCACCGTCGCGAAAGGTGCGGTGATCGTCATTTTCGGGCCTTCGGGTTCTGGGAAATCGACGTTCATTCGAACCATTAACCGGTTGGAAGATCATCAACGGGGCGACATCATCGTTGATGGCATCGAACTCACCAACGACATCCGGAATATTGAGGCGATCCGCAGCGAAGTGGGCATGGTCTTTCAGCAGTTCAACCTCTTTCCGCATCTGACCGCGCTCCAGAACATCACCCTGGGACCGATCTGGGTCCGCAAGTGGCCGAAGGAGAAGGCCGAGGAACTGGCACTGGAGTTGCTGGCGCGGGTAGGCATTCCAGAGCAGGCCGACAAATATCCGGCGCAACTCTCCGGCGGTCAACAGCAGCGGGTGGCCATTGCTCGGGCATTGGCCATGCAGCCCAAGATCATGCTGTTCGACGAGCCCACTTCTGCTCTGGACCCGGAGATGATCAAAGAAGTGCTGGACGTGATGCAAGAACTGGCAGAGTCCGGTATGACGATGTTGGTCGTCAGCCACGAGATGGGCTTTGCCAGGGAGGTCGCCGATCGAATGGTTTTTATGGATGCAGGGCAGATCGTGGAGAAGGGGACACCGAACCAGATATTTGACAATCCTCAAGAAGACCGGACGAAGCTATTCCTCTCACAAATCCTCTAGGCTGTGACTTTCGGCTCCCGTCTCCAGGTTGCTGACGTGCTTCTCCAGTTCCTCTACCGTATCGTGCAGCTTGCGTAGTTCAGGCTGCAACTCCTCCGGCGCTGTCTTAGTGAGGATCTCTGTGTGTACCCTCATCAACGACAACGGGTCGCGCAGCCTGGCTACAGTTGCTGCGACGTGCTCGCTTTTCAGTTGGTCGCGTTTCTTCATCGTCTCGTAGGCGTGCTGCAGACGGGTGAACAGCCGCGCGTTGGTGATGGCGGCCGCGGCCTGGTCGGCGAACGGTGTGAGGGTTGAGATTTCGGCTTCTGTAAGCTCCTGTGGAGCGCCTACGGCCATGGCTCCCAGGAGTTGATCCTGGGCGGACAGGGGGATGACGCCGACCGAGGCCGGCTTGTGCCGCTCCATTAGCAAGGCGCTCAACCGTCGCTCCAGGATGTCTTTGGCCTTGCTCTGCGATTCCATCGTCCGAACCTCATCCGGCTGCAATTCCACCTGCGTGGTCTCACGCTGCCGGCTTTGTCCATAATGCAGATGAACTTCGATGGTTGCCGCGTCCGGCTCCAGAAGCCCGATGGCGATGGTTGCGCCGTCTATCACGGCGCTACAGCCGTCCAGAATTGTTTGCAGGACGCGATCAGGGCTGAGCCGGCTTGTGATCGCAGTGGCTGCCTCTTGCAGCGCGCGCAGGTTTGCGTTCACCCGTGAAAGCTCGCCGGTCAGGGAACTCTGATTGCGAAATAGCCGGGCGTTCTCAATGGCAATGGCCACCTGGCCGGCCAGCACCGAGATCAGGTCGCGCTCGCTTGGCGTGAACGGCCTGTCCGTAGGCTCCAGCTTGGTCAGGTTGAGTACCCCAATCACACGGTCCTGCAATGCCAGAGGAGCGCAGACGGCCGACGCAATATCCCCATGCTTCAGAGCGTCGGACAGCTCCGGCGGCATGGTAGTGGTTTTGTCGAGGAGGAGCGGCCTGCCATGCCTGGCGACCCAGCCGGCGATGCCATCACCCACAGGCGTGGCCGGCTTGTCCAGAACATCCTCCGGAAGGCCACGCGCCGCCTCGATAGACAGCATGCCATCTCGTTCCAGCATCAGGGATGCGCGATCGGCGCCTGTAGCCTCAATGGCCGTCTCGACTACCTGGTCCAGCAACACGTCGATATCGATCGTGCGCATCAGTGACTCGCTGAGTTCGTACAGAGGTATGAGCGCCTGGAGCCGGGCATAGTCACGCTCGAACTGCCGGCGTTCCAGTGCATCGGATACGGCCTGGCGGAGCTCGTTGGGGGTGAAAGGCTTCAGAACAAAGCCAGAGAAGCCGCGCTTCAGCGCGTCAATGGCAGCTTCCATGGACGGATAGCCGGTGACGACAATGCCGACGACGTCAGGTTGATTCTTCTTGATCGTTTCGAAGATGGTGATGCCGTCGCTGTCGGGCATGTGCAGGTCAATCAGCAGGACGTCGAGGGGAGTCTCGCGGGCTATCCCGATGGCCTGGGATCCGGAGCTGGTTGTGTAGACGTCGTAACCTCTGCCGGCCAGGATTCGTTCGCACAGGCCAAGGATATCGGGCTCGTCGTCTACAACCAGGATCAGTTCATCCGACATATCGATCTCTCTGCATGACGATAATGCTACGCTTCTTCGATGATTGATGTACGACTGTTCAACCCAACCTTTCAAACGTCAGGACGCTGTTTTGGATACGCCTGTTGAGGCAGTTGCTTCTGTTTGCCATCCATGATATACTGCTGGGGTAGGGTGAGAGATGCCACGAACGAAGATTGTATGCACGCTCGGTCCGGCAACTGATGGTGAAAAGACGGTGCGACAGATGATCCGCGCCGGCATGACTGTTGCGCGCCTCAACTTCTCGCACGATTCCCAGGCAGCACACGCCCAGCGCGCGCAAATGGTCCGCCGCATTGCCGTGGAAGAAGGCCGGGCCATCGCCGTGTTGCAGGACCTTCAGGGGCCAAAACTCCGGGTAGGACCCATCGAAGGCGGGCAGGTGGCTTTGAAGGCCGGCCAGCATTTCACCCTGACGACCGAGGAGGTGCTCGGCGACAACCAGCGGGTGACTGCGCCCTACGCGGGGTTGCCGGACGACGTGAAGCCCGGAGACCGCATTCTGCTCGACGATGGCCAGATTGAGCTGAGGATCACGAAAACCACCAGGATCACCGTGGAGACCGAGGTGGTGAATGACGCCATTCTATCTGAGAGGAAAGGGGTCAGCCTGCCGGGAGTGGACATCAGTCTGCCGTCCCTGACCGCCAAGGATCGGGACGATCTCGCATTCGGCATCCAACAAGGGGTTGACTATGTGGCGCTGTCTTTCGTGCGCCGCGCGCAGGAGATCCAGGCTCTCCGCGATCTGATGGCGGACATGGGGGCCTCGGTTCCCATCATCGCCAAGATCGAAAAACCCGAGGCCATCGCCAACTTTGATGAGATTCTCGCTGTCAGTGATGGGGTGATGGTGGCGCGGGGTGATCTGGGGGTGGAGATGCCGGCGGAAGAAGTGCCGATTCATCAGAAAATGATCATCCGCAAGGCCAATGACGCTGCCAAGCCGGTCATAACAGCCACGCAGATGCTGGAATCCATGATTCACAACCCACGGCCGACCCGCGCCGAGGCTAGCGACGTAGCAAATGCCATCTTCGATGGGACGGATGCTGTGATGTTGTCCGGCGAGACGGCAATCGGCAGGTACCCGGTGGAGAGTGTGCGCACGATGGCTGCCATTGCCGAGACCACAGAGCGTCACTTGCCGTACGATGAATGGCTCAGTCACTCGGTTGGAACCCATGCACAATCGGTGACCCAGGCCATCGGGCTGGCAGTGACCGAGATTGCCCACGACGTGGATGCAGCCGCTATTGTTGCATCCACGTCGTCCGGCGCTACAGCGCGGGTGGTGGCGCGCCATCGACCTTGCATGCCCATCATCGGAGCGACGCACGATCCGCAGACCCGGCGCCTGCTGGCCCTTGTGTGGGGTGTGGAACCGCTTCTCATCCCGACCACTGTGACATCGGACGAGATGATGGATGTGGCTATTGAAACGGCGCTTACAGCCGGCCTTGTGAGGGAGGGCGATTTGCTGGTGCTCAGCGCCGGCGTGCCAGTGGGTGTGCCCGGACGGACCAACATGCTTCAGGTCCGCCGCGTCGGTGAACACCAGCGCTCAGTGCCGGTGGGGGGATGAGGAGGTGTTGAGGCGGTGACAACTCAAGACGAAACCTGGCCGACCTGGTTCCTGGTGGGGCTTTTCGCAGTTGCTGTAGCCCTGCTTGTCATTGCTCTGGTCCTGTGGCTCCGAGGACCGCGCGACGCCGGCCGCGTGGCGGGGTCTCCGACTGCCGCAGGCCCTGCCAGAGTTGTGCTGGCAACCGAGACTGCGGCCGCGAGGCTAGCTACAGAAGGCACGTTGACGCCGGCTTCCATGGCGCGGGGGGCTGGTGGCGCCGGCGAACTCTCGTCGGCCACTGAGGTAGTGGCATCCCCTTCCGTCCAGCCGGCTCGAACGCCTGCAGCGGCGGTCGGGGCGATGGGAACGCCTGCACCTCGACCGCCGGCCACGCCAACGGTGGCTCCGGCTGCAACCGCTACGTCCGCAGTGGTAATGCCGCTGGTCGCACCAGGCGAGGCCGGCGACGCAGGGGCGGTCGAGGGGCAACTCACGCTGGAGGGCAGGACCCTGTTTTCGGGAATCACGCTGTTGGTGAGCGGAACGCCGGCCGCCACGACCGACGCGTCTGGCGCCTTTCGGTTGACGGCGCCGGCGGGCCTTTACACGATGGCGGCCCGCTACCCAGGCTACGTTAGCATTGAGGCCGGCGGCGTGGAAGTGCAGGCCGGCGAGATCACACGGCTGCCGGCGGCGGACCTGAGGGCCGGCGACACTGACGGAGATGGGGACATCGACTTGTTCGATGTCGTTCGCTGTGTCATCAACCTGGGTCAGGCAAGGACCACGCACGCCGATGTCAACAGCGATGGAAAAGTGGACTTGCGCGATGTGATCCTGACTCAGCGAAACTACCGGGGTGTCAGTCCCGCCCCCTGGCGGGTCAGTGATCAGTGATCAGTAAACAGTGAACAGTGATCACTAACCACTGACCACGCAGTTGGAGTATTGTGATGGCTTGGAACGCACGGACAACGGACAGAACCCAATCATCATCTCGTCAGTCAGTTGTGCGATGGCTATTGATCTTGCCCAGCGTTGGCGTCATTCTGCTCACACTGGTGCTGATTTCAGTCGCTTTCGCCTATCAGCGCAGCTACACTGGCCAGGTTTTTCCCGGCGTAAACATTCTGGGCTGGGATGTCGGGGGGATGACGCCGGCGGAGGCGCAGGCCCTTCTGCGCGACAGGATGCGATACTATGAGGATGCGCAACTGATCTTGCGGGACGGCAACGAGCTGTGGATCGCCACACCCAAGGACCTGGGCGCTGAACTGGATGCCACGGCGGCGGTCGCCGAGGCGTACGCGGTCGGACGGCACAGCGATCTGCGGGGGAACCTCTGGCGGCAGATGGATGTCTATCGCAACGGGCATACTGTTGTGCCGCGCACGGTTTTCGACCCAGCCCGGGCCCGAGCGTACGTGGAACACCTGGCTGACCAGATCAATCAGCCGACCCGGGACGCGGACGTGACGTTGAGCGGTCTCACGGCCGAGGTGACTCCCAGCCGGGTGGGCCGGCATTTGGATATGGAACCGGTGGTAGTCGCCATCCAGGAGCGCATCCTGCATCAATCCCAGGAGCCCATCGACCTTCAGGTCCAAACAATTCAGCCGGCCATCGGTGACGCGCCGGCGATTGCTGCCAAAGAGCGAGTTGACCGACTCCTCAGCGCCCCCATCGAGGTTCGCTACGACGAGCGCTCGTGGACCATCAGCCGGGAGATGTTGCGCCAGTGGCTGGTCTTCAACAAGTCAAGTGCTGATGGTGAATTGGTCGTAGAGTCGTTTGTCGATCCGGCGAAAGTCCCCAGTTTGGGCGAGCCTCAGGCCGCCGACGTT
>JBHHTZ010000115.1:0-9205 GCA_046753605.1 Anaerolineae bacterium | reverse complement strand
CCGCATACTCCACCCGGGCGTACGGGATGCCGTGCATCTGGAACTCGTGCTTCGCGCTCTCTGCCACGTCGCTGGCAAACTGCACCATGTGTCGAAGATCGGCAACGTACGCCTTGACCGAGAACTTTGTGGCATAAGGCAGTTCCCGGGAAACGACGAGCACGCGCCTATCGACAGCCACGAACTTTGAAGTAACCGCTGCCTCCCACAAGATCGTCTTCACTTGCTCGTAGTTGGCGTCGTGGGCCAGGTAGAAATCTGTCACCACCATGCAGGACAGGTCGCCGGCGTTGGCGTTCGCGACCATCTCCGTCAGGAATGTTGCATTTGGGATGCTGATGGTGTTGTCATCCAGGGAGACGATTGTGGTCGTGCGCAAGCCGATGCTGACCACCTCGCCGGCATAGCTGCCGATCTGAATGTAATCGCCAATCTGGAAGGGACGGTCTAGGGTAATAACCACGCCAGCCACCATCCCCGCTGCCACGTCCTTCAGCGCGAAGCCAAAAGCCACTGCGCCCGCGCCCAGCACGGCCAGCACCATGTCGCGATCCGGCTGCAGGATGCGCAACAAGCCGGCCGGCACAATTCCCACCCAAACACATAACCCGATCAGGCGGGTGGCATGTCGCACCAGCAGCGTGTGGCGCTCATACCGCCGGAGATAGAGATCAGCCGCCAGGTGAAGGCCACGGGTCAGCAGATACCAGCCGAGCACCAGCACAACTCCTTCGATGGCAACGTCGAGGGAGAGCCGGCTGAGCAGCTTCAGCCATGCGTCCTGCGTCAGGATAGGGTTGCTCAAACGGCCTGAACCTCCCGAAAAGAGATCGCCCGGCGACTGTCGAGATAGGCGACGATGGCGTCGGTGTGGATCGGGTTGAGCCGGAAGTCGGGTTCCAGGCTCATCGTCAGCCCGCTGGCCGTGGTTCGGGACAGGATGGCCGCAGCGTGCGCCTCGCTGATGTGGTTGATGCTGGCGAGTTCGCGGGCCGTGAGCATTCCATGACGTATGAGGCTCCCCAGCGCGTACGTTTCCTCCCCATCCTTCACCTGACACTGCTGCGGCGGACGATAGATGTCTGCGACGCGCAGAGCGAACCTGCCATCTCCGAGGGCAGCTAGGGATCGCAGGAAGATGTGCTGAGCCAGCGCCGGCCTGCCTCGCGCCCGCGTCCATATCGTCTGGAAAACCGCTTCCTCCTGATCCGCCGGCCAGATGACCTCGATGTTGGTCAGGCGGAGCCTTTCCACCAGCATTTGCTGCATTTCGGCTTGCGACTGGGGAGAGATGCGGTGTACCACGGCGAAATGATCCGACAAGCGGCGCAAGTACTCCAGATAGGTCCACGAGTACACGTTCCAGGTGGTAATCCAGAGAACGTGGCGGCCCGTCGTACGAATGAGGCGCAGCATCAGGTCCAGCGGGACGAACCCCCCAGGCCGGCGAAGGAAGAGCAAATGGCAGTCGTCCAACAGGATTGCCTGTTCGGGGCCGGCCTGCAAATGTGCAGCCAGATCGTCCAGGTCGCCCGGTGAAGGCAGGCCAAGGCTGTCGACCAACTGCTGGAGCAACTGGTTCTGGCCCAGGATACGGCTGGCGAACCGGTGATGCGTCAGCGGAAGATCACGGAGAGTGATCTGGAGTCGGTGCAATAGCGATGTCTTGCCGGCTCCGAACGTGCCGAGCAACGCAACGGTGCCGTGACGATCCCGTCTCCAGCGAGCCAAAGTGTGACGGATCACCTGGTAGTCCGGGCTGTCATCCGGCAGCCGTTCGTAGGAGTGGGGGTGTGCCAGGAACTCATGCCAGACCCAGGCCGGCACGGCCTCTCTCTCTGGAGAAACGCTGACGTCCGTGTTCCAATGTGCCGCCAGGTGCGCCGGCTCCAGCCACCTGACCGCTCTGCCGAGAAGTGCCATCTGTTTGCGCAATCCTTTCGGTGTTCTGACTGACTCAGGATGATCCGTAGTTGATGCTGTCAGGGCACACCAGGACCTGGGGTTCGACAATTGGTCTGGCACGGGCCACTTCATCCGTCCGGTTGGGGCGTGCCGTGTGCGACAGGCTCAATGTCCGGTGGTCCACACTGTATGGTATCACAGGGATGGGGTATGTGCTGGTTGCGAAGGCTATGGGTGGGCGATGTTTTATCGGCAACAGACCGACGTCGGGCGAGCGGCGCGTGTGGCCGGTAGTGACGAGGTCCCAGGCCGGCGCCGGCAACGGCGGGGGATGGGGAGGCGGGCCAACGGCAGACGCCAGACGCGGGATGGTCGCACCCCCTTCATGCGCCAACAGTATTTGGCCCAGGCGCTGGGCATGCCGCAGCCGAGCACCTGTGCCGGTGCAAGCACCAGCCGCATCGAGGGCTACTGACTGGAATCGAAGTCTTGTTGGCCGGTCTGGAAACCGGCGCGGGGCTGCGCCGGAGGAGCGGGTAGCGGTGGCAGACCCCCTTCAGGAAGCTCAGGGCAGGCTCTGGGCGAACGACCGTCTCACACAATCGCCTCCCGCACGCGGGCGCTGGTGTAATCCATCAGCCACACCACAATCACAATCGCCCACACGGCCACCGAGGCCCACGTCCACTGGGTCTGGTTGATCCAGTTGCGGAGCACAAAGCCGATGCCACCTCCCCCCACAAAGCCGATGATGGTGGAGATGCGAACATTGATGTCCCACTGGTAGATGGTAAAAGCAGTGTACGGGGGGACGATCTGAGGAATAACGCCGTAAACGACGACCTGGAACCGGTTCGCACCCGTCGCCGTAATCGCCTCGAGGGGACCTGACTCGATGCTTTCTGCCGCCTCGGAGTACAGCTTGCCCAGCGATGCAATGGTCACGATGCTCAGGGCCAGCACGCCGGCGAATGGCCCAAATCCCACCCAAATCGCAAATATGGTCGCCAGGATGATAGGGTCGATGGATCGCATGATGTTGAAGAAGCCCCGCGTGAGGCCGTAAACAGCGTTCCCCACAGGCGTCCGAGGCATGATGTTGCGCGCGCCCAGGAAGCTCAAGGGCACAGCCACGATTCCGCCGAGGGTGGTGGCCATTAGGGCCAGGAAGACGGTCTCGATGATCTTGGCCAGCGTGGTGCGCAGAGGTTCGCTGGGTTCCAGCGAACCCGATTCCCAGGTCAGGCGCGCCACCACGCCGGATGCGCCGCCCTGCTCTTCCAGCAATGGCGGAAGGGTGGTCTCGACACTGAAATTGCCCTGGGCATCGGTGGTGAAGCGCGCATCCCGCAGCCGGCCCTGCATCCCCGCCGGCGCCCAGTACAGCCGGCCATCGGTGTTGGCCCGAAACCCCGTTCCGCTCACCGACACCGTCTCGCGCGCCCCGGCGCAGGCCGGCGAAATCTCCACCACCGGTCCGCCCGATGCTTGCGCCGGCGCAGGCGTCGCCCCGGCGCACGGCACCTGGATCACCGTCTGCGCCTCCTGCGAAGCTTCGGGCCGCGTGGCCAACTGTGGTCGCAGCAGGTCCGTGATGATCCCGCGCGCCTTTGGCGCGCCCTCAATCAGCAAGGCCGGGTCCATGCCGGCAGCGTTCCAGCTCCAGATGTACATGCCGGCGGCGAGGGCGATGAGCAAAAGCCAGCGCCCCCAGCGGAGCCAGGTGTTCTCGACAAACTTCATGCATTAAACCTCTTGAAACAGGAACTCAAGGGAACTCATGAGGAACTTGGGGGAACTCATAAACTCCTCGTTTATCCTCCTCCTCCTCATTCAGTTCCACCGAGTTCCCTTGAGTTCCTCTTCTCATTACACAATCCGTTCCCGCACCTGGGCACTCGCGTAGTCCAGCGCGGTCACAACAATCGCAATGGCCCAGATGGCTGTGGCGGCCTCGTTGTAGGCCGACAGCCGAATCCACTGCTGTAGCAAGAAGCCGATCCCACCACCGCCAACGAAACCAAGGATTGTAGACATTCTGACGTTGATATCCCATCGGTAAATGCTGAAAGCGACGAAGGGCGGCAGCACTTGGGGTAGTACAGCGTAGACCACCACCTGGGCACGATTGGCGCCGGTGGCAGTGATGGCCTCGATGGGGCCTGGATCGATGCTCTCAATAGCCTCGGAGTACAGCTTTCCCAGGGCAGCAATGGAGTGAGACACCAGAGCCAACACGCCGGCAAACGGCCCCAGTCCAACCCATACCACAAACACGATGGCCATGATCAACGGCTCGATGGACCGCAGGATGTTGAGCACGGTACGCGTCAGGTAGTAGACGGCTGTCCCGACCGGGTTGACGGCCATCAGGTTGCGGGCAGCAAAGAAGCTGACGGGAACGGCCAGCAGAATGCCCAACGTCGTCGCCATGAGTGCCTGGGCGATCGTCTCGCCCATGCGCTCCACGACGAGCCAAAAGGTCTTGCTGGGATGTGGATTCCCAACCGGTTGAGATATTCGGGCCTTGATTTCGTGCATCTGCGGCCCGGTCTGAAACGAGGCCGGCACTACGTCTGGCACGACGATCTGCTTACTGAACCGCCCTTGCGCGTCGGTCTGAAAGTCGATGAACTGGCCGCCGGCTCGCAGCCGGCTCTCCTGACCGATGGGGTTTTCCCACCACAGCTCGCCGGCCTGGGACGGCGCGAAATTGCCACCCTGAATCGTGATAGTCTCGTCCACATCAGCGCAGGTCGGCTCTGAGATCACGTATGGTTCGTCGGGGCTCGTCTGTCCTGGCGCCGGCGGCGAATCCGAACAGGGGACCTCGAAAGTGCGGATGGCTTCGACTACCTCGACGTCTCGCATCAGGACATCGGGACGCACCAGGTTGCGCACAACGGGTTGAATCTTGGGAATACCCAGGATCAGGTTGCCGATGCTGATCTCTGTCACCTGCCAGCCGATGGCGTAGACGACGACCGCGATCAGCACAAATCCGAAAACGAATGAGGGCGTCCAGCCCTGAGCGCGCTGGCGAGCATCCCAGGCATTCCAGAGCCAAAACGGCAGCAGCCCGACATACAGGGCCGGCATCTTGAGCCAGGTCAGCAGGCCGGCCAGGATCACCGTAGCGGCGAAAAAGCTCAGGCCCCGATTCCGTTCACCAAGATACAGTTGTCCGGCGCCTGGGACGATCAGGGACAGCAGGCCGGCCAGCGCCGGCGAGCGGAGGGGTGCAATTTCTGGGACAGATTTGTCTGTGTCTTCCATCTATTAGTCAGTTCGTCCGATAGCCTGGTTGTCGAGTCGTCGAACGAGTCATTGACCAACTGACTACTTGACCACCTGACTATCGGACTTCTACCTCAATCGCCTCTTCGCCGTAAATCTCCTTGAAGCGCCGCTCGTCGATTTCTGCCGGCAGACCTTCAAAAACCACGTGGCCGGCCTTTAGGGCGATGATCCGTGTGCCGTAGCGCCGGGCGAGGCTCAGGAAGTGAAGACTGCACAGTACGGTCACGCCGTGCTCCTGGTTAAGCTGCTCAATGTATTTCAGCACCGAGTGGGAAGTCGCCGGATCCAGGCTGGCGACCGGCTCGTCTGCCAGCATCAGTTTCGGCTCTTGCATCAACGCTCGCGCAATGCCAACGCGCTGCTGCTGCCCCCCGGAGAGTTCGTCGGCGCGATTCTGTGCTTTGTCGGCGATACCAACCAATTCCAGGTTGCGCATCGCCCGCTCGCGTTCCGCTCTGGGGAACTGGCGCGCCAGACTCAGCCAGGGATTGACGTACCCCAGCCGGCCCGACAGCACATTCGTCAGAACCGACGAGCGCTTCACCAGGTTGAACTGCTGAAAGATCATGCCAATCTGCCGGCGAATCTTCCGCAATTCATCCTGCGAGGCCGCCGTGACGTCCAGGCCATCCCAGGTCACCCGGCCGGAAGTCGGTTCCACCAGGCGGTTGATACACCGCAGCAGCGTTGATTTCCCGGAGCCGGACAGGCCGATAATGACCAGGAACTCACCGTCCTCGACGGTGAAGCTCACATCGTCCAGCGCCAGTGTGCCGTCCTCATAGACCTTCGTCAAATGTTGAACTTCAAGCAATGGCGTACCTCTTCGTCAGCGGGCGGTTGCTGAAAAAACAGGGGCTGGACAAATCAACTGCCCAGCCCCTGGTCTTGTGAACGATTACTTCGCCAACTCCTCGATATTGACGCCGGCTGCGTCCAGGGTGGCACGGAAGCCATCGTAGAAGGAGTCATCCTTCACCGTGAGTTCGGAAATCTCATAGACCTCCTGCAGAGCCGCCTGGCCCTCTTCGCTCTGGGAAATCTCCAGCAGTGCGTTCTGGATGTTCGCCACGACGTCAGCCGGCAGCCCCTTGCGCACGGACACCGTGTCGTTGGGGATTGGCGGCGACTCGGCGATTACCTTCACCTTGTCTTTCACATCCGGGAAATCGTCCTCGACGGAGCTCCGCGCATCGACGTAAGAGGCGCCGGCATCACAGTCGCCGTTGTACACGGCGATGATCACGTTGTTGTGTGAGCCGGCCTCCACCGTCTTGGCGAAGTCAGTGTCGGGATCAATGCCCTCAGCCTGGAGCATCACGCGCGGGATCACGTAACCCGAGGTTGACAGCGGGTCCACCCAGCACATGGTCTTGCCTTTGAGATCGGCCAACGTCTCGATCCCCGTGTCGGCGCCGACGACGATCTGGCCGGTGTAGAATGGTGCACCAAAGCGCACGGTCGCCAGGATGACCTCCACGCCGTACTTCTCGTGGGCCAGGATGTAGCCGAAGGTGTTCAGCCAGCCGATATCGGCGTTGCCGGCTCCCATGGCCTCCACCACGGCGGCGAAGCTGGTGGCGACATTCGTGTCGATCTCGTAGCCGGTCTTCTCCTCCAGCAGCCGCTCAATGGCTTGACCACCGGTGATGATCTGCTGCGTGTCGCCTGAGGGGACGAAGGACATGATCAGCTTGGTGGGCTTCTTCTCTACGATCTTCTCCACCTCGACGACCTTGGTCACCTCAACCGGTACTTCTTTGACGACCTCTTTTTCAACGACAACCGTTTCCTTGACGACCTTCTCGACGGTCTGCGGGGTTGGCTGAGCACACGCAGCCACGAGACCCGCTACAAGCAAGGCCGCCAGAATCACAAATGGGATGACGCGCTTATTCATGTCAGAATCTCCTCCATTATAGAGAATCGTTGGGAAGGCATCGACCGCACGGGTCGACGTCTTGTCACTTTCAATAGCGCCTGTGGCGCGAGTGTACGGGGGACTGTTCCACCAACCAAACACACCCCGGAGTGCGGCGCAGCCAGGTAGGTGGAGTCAGTATCGGCTCGTCGAACTTTCACTAAGTTAGCCTGATGTCGGCACTCTTGTCCTTCCGACGAGGCGCTGGCACCACCTCCTCTCGTTTGGAGACTCGGGCGACTGTGGATTGGCCGGTTCGCTGATACAATGATTCTAGTCCATCAACCATGTTGTCTGTCGCCTGTTATGATACAACATTTTTCGGCTGTGTGCAAGGGATGGGGACCTTGCACGGCAGACCGGGCGGTGGAACGTGATCCATGGAGTCCACTGCACCACGTACTGAGTATTGCGTAGAGGCTGTCTTGAGGGGCTACGCAATACTCAGTACGCAATACCGGCTGTTGTCGGGCGGCCTGGCTCCGACTTGCGGCCGCGACCGGAAAAGATGCGTTGACGCGAGGGAAGTCCGAAGCTATAATCGGGTCGGAGGTATATCATGACGAAAGAACTCCGTTTTGAAACACGCGCGATCCACGCCGGCCAGCCCCCAGAGCCGGCCACCGGCGCTGTCGTCGTGCCCATCTACCAGACATCCACGTATGTCCAGGACGACCTGGGTGTCCACAAGGGCTACGAGTACAGCCGAACGGGCAACCCGACGCGCACGGCGTTAGAGCAGTGCCTGGCCAGCCTGGAAAATGGAAAACACGGCATCGCCTTCGCCTCGGGTATGGCCGCCACCAGCACATTGATGTACCTGCTCAAGCCGGGCGATCACGTGTTGGTGGGCAACGACGTCTATGGCGGCACCTATCGCCTTTTCCAGCATATCCTCACCGACTATGGCCTCGCGTTCACCTACGTGGACACAACCGATCTGGACGCTGTCAGGCACGCCATCCGCCCAGAGACGCGGATGATCTGGATTGAGACGCCCACGAACCCGTGGCTGAGGATCGTGGACATCGCCGGCATCGCCGACATCGCACGCACCACTTCTCACAATTCACAGTCCGAAATCCGCAATCCGCAATCCGCAATCTGCACTGTAGTGGACAACACCTTCGCCTCCCCCTATCTCCAGCGCCCGCTGGACCTGGGCGCCGACATCGTGCTCCACAGCACCACCAAGTACCTGGGCGGCCACAGCGATGTGGTGGGCGGGGCCATCGTGACATCGGACGACGAGGTGGCAGAGCGGTTGTACTTCCTGCAGAACGCCGCCGGCGCTGTTCCGGGGCCGTTCGACGCCTGGCTGGTGCTGCGCGGCGTGAAGACCTTGGGAGTGCGCATGCGGGCGCACTGCGAAAACGCGCGGGCGGTGGCAGATTTCCTGACCGGCCATCCAAAGGTGGAGCAGGTGTTGTACCCTGGCCTGCCAACTCATCCGGGGCACGAGATCGCCCGCCGGCAGATGGACGACTTCGGCGGGATGGTGTCTTTCACGGTGAAAGGCGGCGCGGAGGCAGCCCGACGCGTCGCCCGCTCAACGCGGCTGTTCTTCCTGGCCGAGAGCCTGGGCGGCGTGGAGTCGCTGATCGAGGCGCCGGCAGTGATGACCCATGCGTCGGTGGCCGGCTCGCCGTTGGAAGTGCCGGCCAATCTCATTCGCCTGTCCGTCGGCATCGAGCACGTGGAGGATTTGATCGCTGATCTGGATCAGGCATTGCAGGCAGCTTGAGGTAGCGGTTCTGGAGATGGCTAGATGGCTGGATGGCTGGATGGCTGGTATCGGGAGCCATCCAGCCATCCAGCCATCCAGCCATCCAGCCATCTGACTCAGGGCGCGTCGGCTGCGACCTCCGCCGGCTCCGTCGCCTCGACAGCTTCCGCGCCGGCGCCATCCGATGGGGCTGTTGCCGGCGCTGCGACCACGGGAGGGGCCGGCTGTTTGTCTGCTTTCGCCTGGCTCTTGATCAACTGCTTCAGGCCCTGGACGCCGCTGGTCTCGATGAGCTTGCTGGCCAGCAGCATCTTTCGCTCGTCGTCCGTCATGGGCCGGCTTTCCATCTCGTT
>JBHHTZ010000114.1:0-9237 GCA_046753605.1 Anaerolineae bacterium | reverse complement strand
ACCAACGTGGCCGTGGCGTATGCCTACGGTCAGGGCCAATTGCCGGCCTCCAACTCCGCGACAGTCGAGATTGCACCCTGCAAAGGCCGCGACCTGGGCGATGCCCCGGACAGCAGCAATCACTTCGACGCCGACATGTCCGCCTATCCGGGCGTGCCGGCCCTGTTCCCCACTGTGTTCGATCACCACACCGGCAACCCGCCCGGCCCGCTGCACCGCAACGCCACGGCGGTACACCTGGGGCGTGGCGTGAGCCTGGAGCGGGATGCTGACCTGCCACCCGATCAGGATGGCTTTACCAATCTGCTGCCCTTCCCCCGGGAGGCAGAAGATGTGGCCGATGTCGCCTCGCTGAACGGATTCGCCAACCTGGATGGCTTCGACGACGGCGTGCGCCTGCCGGCGATCTCGCCCTGCGAGGCATGGGTGGACCTGCCGGTGACCATCACGGTGGACGATCCAGACATTCTCACTTCGGATGCACCGCTGTATCTCAATATGTGGGTGGATGGCAACCACGACGGCGATTGGGCCGATTCAAACCTGTGTGGTGGGACCATCGTGTCGGAGTGGGTGCTACAAGACCATACCATTGACAGGAGCACCCTGGTTCCTGGCACACAGATTGTCACCGTGACTACGCTGCCGGTTTATCGTACTCGTAGCAGTGACGGCGGCGTCTTGCCGGCCTGGATGCGCGTCACCTTGAGCGAGGGACAGGCGCCCCATGTCGAGGCGCCGCAGGTCGCCACTGTGGTCGTGCCTGAGACCGACGGTCGCGGCCCGGAGGATGGCTGGGCCCTGGGCGAGACGGAGGATTATTACCTGCCCGGAACGAGCCGACCGCCAGTGGCCATCGACAAGACGGCCGACAAATCGACCGCCGCCCTGGGTGACGAGATCGAATTCACTATCAGCCTGAGCAACCCCACCACCGATGCGGCGAAGGTGCTCGTGTATGACCAGATCCCGAATGGTACAGAGTACATCAGCGGCACCTTCACGAGCAGTGTGCCCGGCATTCTTGAAGGCTACAACAAGGACTTGAACGCTGTGCTCTGGCAAGGGTTCGTGCCCGGGGAGCAGGTGGTCGTGATCACCTTCCGGGTACAGGTTGTGCGCTGCCATCCCGAAGGCTCCGCAGTGCTCAACACCGCCTGGTCCTACGATTACAAGGTGAGCCGGGCGAACTCGGCCTCGGTTCGAGTGAAGATCGAACCCTGCACTGGCCCCGATCTAGGAGACGCACCGGACAGCACCAACCACTTCTTGAATACCCCGATGACGGCCTACCCGTCCGTGCCGGCTGAGTTCCCGACCGTCTTCGATGCGGCCAGCGGCGCACCCCCCGGCCCGCTGCACCACAACGCGTACGCCGTGCACCTGGGAGACCGCGTCAGCTTCGAGCGCGACGCCGACCAGCCCCCCGACCAGGACGGCGTGCCCAACCTGCGCCCGCGACACGATCAGGCGAACCTGGACCGGCACGACGACGCCTTCCCAGACGGGTTGCCACCGATTGATTCGTGTCAGTCCTGGGAGAATCTGCCCGTCGCCATCACGGTCAATGATCCCGCCATCTTGCAGACCGACGCCGTGTTGTATCTGAACATGTGGGTGGATGGCAACCACGACGGCGCCTGGACCGGTACAAACCTGTGCGGCAACAGCTCGGAGTGGGTGTTGGAGAACCATGCCATCTCCTGGGGCAGCCTGAGCGCCGGCGCCAACATTGTCAACGTGACCACGCTGCCGGTCTATCGGGCGGAGTCCACCAACGGGCAACTGCCGGCCTGGCTGCGGATCACGCTTAGCGATAGCCCGGTGCCTATTCCAGAGGCCCCGGCCATCCCCGATGGCAGCGGTCCGGCTGACGGCTGGGCACTGGGTGAGACCGAAGACTACTACCTGCCCGGCGACCCGGCCATCAGCATCGACAAAGTGGCCGACAGAGAGGTGGCCGCCGCCGGCGATGAGATCGAGTTCACCGTGACCCTGAGCAACGCCTCGGCCGAGCCGGCGCGCGTCACCATGTACGATCTGATCCCGCCAGGCACCGAGTACATCCCCGAAACGTATGCCAGCACGGTGCAGGCCATCGAGCAAGGGTTCGACGTCGGCGCAAGGCCCGACTTCGGCGTCACGCGCCATTGGATTGTGTGGCGCGGCGATGTGCCGGACAACGGGACCGTGGAGATCAGCTTCAAGGTGCGGGTCGTCCGCTGCGGGCCAGACGATTACCGCGTGATCAATGACGCCTGGGCCTTTGAGCCTGGCCTGCCGCCGGTCTCGGCCACGGCGGTCGTGAGAATCGAACCCTGCCACATGGCCGACCTGGGGGATGCGCCGGACAGCAGCAACCACTATTCGACTTCGGATTTCGGATTTCGGATTTCGGACCTCGAATCTGCTGCCCAATCTACAATCCGCAATCCGCAATCCGCAATCCGCAATGGAATGACGGCCTACCCTGGCGTGCCTGCCCAATTCCCCACGGTCTTCGATCCGGCGACCGGCACACCGCCCGGACCGCTGCACAGGCGTCTGCATCGGGAAACGTGGCTGGGTCTCAGGGTGAGCGGTGAAAGCGACGCCGATCTGCTGCCCGATGAGGATGGTGTGACCAACATCGACCCGCTCAACGACAGCGCCAACCATGATCGGTACGATGACGGCCTGATCCTGCCGGCAGCGTCACCCTTCCCGAACTGCGAACCGACAGAGATCAAAGTCGTGGTCACCGTCGCCCCCGATCCAACTGGCGCGACCGTCCCGATACGCGAGCGCTTCATCAACGCCTGGTTCGACTGGAACCGCGATGGGGATTGGGAAGATGCCTTTGATTGTGGGAATAGCAGCAGCGGAGACCGCATCGGGGCGCTGGAGTGGGCTGTCCGCGACTACGAGGTCAGGCTCGGTCCGGGGGTCCACGTGATCGAACTGCCGGCCTTCCTGCCCTACAACCTCACCCCAGGTGAAGACCTCTGGGCCCGTGTCACCCTCTCCGATGATGAGGCGCCGGAAAACCCGGACTCCCATCTGGCCGACGGCCGCGGCCCGGAGGACGGCTACCGTGACGGCGAGACCGAGGACTACCTGATTCCTGGCCGGCGCAAGCTGACCATTCACAAGCAGGTTGACAGGCGATATGCGAGCCTGGGCGACACACTGACATACACGATCACGGTGATCAACGACAGCGGTCTGCCGGCCCTGAACGCGCACGTGGAAGACGAGGTGCCCGAGGCGACCAGCTTCATCGCCGGCACGCTCCAGGCATCCAAACCGGTGACCGGATTCGTCGAGAATACCGTGACCTGGGATGGTGATGTGGAAGCCGGCGAGACCGTGACCATCAGCTTCCAGGTGCGGGTTGGCCGGCCAAACGCGACGGATGCGGCCGAGTCCTCCATCTGCGGGGATGAGATTCACAACCGGGCCACTCTGACGTTGGCTAACGGCGAGGTCTACGATTCCGCCCGCGTACTCACTCGTGTGCATTGCCCCGATCTGGGCGACGCACCGGACAGCTCGAACCACTTCAACGCGCGGATGACAGCCTACGGCGTCGTCACCGCCAGATTCCCAACCGTCTACCAGTCGTCAAGCGATCCAGCCGTTGGACCTCCCGGCCCGCTCCACTGGCGGCCGCGCGCCGACGCCTGGCTCGGTTATTGGGTGAGCGGCGAGCGGGATGCCGACCTGCTGCCCGACGAGGATGGCCGGCCTAACCTGAAGCCGCCGCACGACGATGCCGACCTGGATCGCGCCGACGACGGGCTGATCGAGCCGGTCCGGCTGCCGCGCTGCGGGGAAACCGAAATCAAGGTGCTGGTCAACCGGCCCGGTCCATCGCCAGAGGAAGTCTCCGGACAAACCACCGTCGAACGCTACATCAACGTCTGGTTCGACTGGAACCGTGACGGCGACTGGGAGGACACCTTCCAATGCAAGACCGAGAGCGGTCGCGTTGTGGATGTACCGGAGTGGGCTGTGCAGGACCATCTGGCCACGCTGGAGCCGGGCTTGCAGGACCTGCTGTTGCCGGCCTTCCCGGTCTACAACCCGACGCCCCATCTGCCCATCTGGGCGCGCGTCACGCTGGCCGAGCAGCCGGCTCCATTGAACCCAGACTCCAGCCGGGCCGACGGCCGTGGCCCCGAGGCCGGCTACCGCTACGGTGAAACGGAGGACTACCTGATTCCGGGCGTGCCCCACGAGCCCGAGCTAAAGATCGGCAAGCGGGTGGACAAGCTGCACGCCAGTCCGGGCGAGGTGCTCGAGTACACCATTGCGGTGGAGAACGGCAGTAACACCCCGGAGACGGGTGTACACGTGGAAGACGAGATTCCTGACCACACCACCTTCGTCAATGGTTCCCTTTCGGCATCGAAACCGACAGCCGGCTACAGTGGCGGCGTCGTGACCTGGGACGGCGATGTAGCGGCCGGCGAGTTGGTGACGATCAGCTTCAAGGTGCGGGTGAACGCCGAAAATGATGTGAGCGATGAGCACGACGAGCGCTGCGGCGACAGCATTCACAACCGGGCTGTGCTCGCGCTGCCCAGCGGCATCTCCATGGCATCCAATGAGGTAAGCACCTACATCCTCTGCCCCGACCTGGGCGACGCACCGGACAGCACCAACCACGACGGCGCAGCCATGACCACCTACGCCGGGCACGTGCCGGCCAACTTCCCCACCGTCTTCGATCCGACCATCGGCCTGCCGCAGGGTCCGATCCACTTGCAGCCAACCCAGGATGCCTGGCTGGGGCCGCGCGACGCGCCGCCCACCGGCGAGCGGGACGCGGACCGCATGCCGGATGCAGATGGCCGGACCAACATCGACCCGCCGGCCAACAAGGCCAATCGGGACGAGCACGACAACGGCGTGTTCCGCGATACGCTAACCTTGCAGCACTGCGAACCGGCCACCTTCGAGTACGAGGTGACGATTGTTGGGCCGCAGCGCGAGCGCTTTGTCAACGTGTGGTTCGACTGGAACCGCGATGGCGACTGGGAAGACACGCTGGACTGCCCCGGCGCTCCCGCGGCGAATGAGTGGGCAGTCCAGAACCAGGTCCTCACTCTAGGCCCAGGCACGCACACACTCACGACACCCATCTTCATGCCCTGGCATCCTGATCCGGGCAACGCGGACGATCCTATATGGATGCGTATCACGTTGGCCGACCGACCGGTTGGTACTGCCCTGGCCACTGATGCCGGAGATGTGATTCCGACCGATGGCAGCGGGCCGGCCACGGGCTACAAGTACGGTGAGACCGAGGACTACCTCCTGGGCGATGTCGTCTCGCCTGATCCGCCCGACGTCTGGGTGACCAAGGAACTGCGGTTCGTGGACTTCGATGAGGAGGCAGCGGATGCCAACAAGCAACCGCCGGCACGTTTCTTCTTCCACATCAAGTACGGCAACAGCGGGGGCAGTTCCGCCGCCGGCGTGATCATCTCCGACACGCTGCCCATCAGCACGACGTACAAGGGTTCCCACAGTGTTCCCGACATTGAACCGCCCACGGTGGTGACCACGGTAGTGACGTCCACCGTCTCGTGGGATGCGGGGACGGTGAGTCCGGGGGATCACGGCTTCATCGACCTCTGGTTCCACGTGCCGGCCCACCTGTTCTGGGTCCTGCCGCCGGGCACGGTGCTGACCAACACGGCCACCATCACGACCAGCACGCCGGGCGATGATCCCGCCAACAACACCAGCGTCGTCACCGGCACCATCCCGCTGCTCCCGCCGCGCATCACCTGGCCCATCCCCGGCACAACCTGCACCGGCACCCTCACCGTGACCGGCAAGAGCCAGCTTGGCACCTTCGTGGACCTGTACGCGGATGGGGTCTACACCGCCACGGCGAGCGTGGACAACAGCGGTAACTGGAAAGTGCCGCTTACGTTTTCCAACGGCACTCACTCCATCTACGCCAGGGCGCGCACCGCCGCCGGCAAGGAGAGCGATCCGTCTCCGACCGTGGTCGTGGTCGTAGACGATACGCTGGCCTGGGACCCGATGAGCATGACCTTCACCACCGTCGCACCCAACGGCTTCGTCTGGACTCAGCACATTCGCAACGAGAAAGGGCGTGCGGATCCCGACGGCTGGTCCGTCTTCCTGCCGACCCATCCCGACGTGACCCAGCAGTACACGGTCACTGTGCGCACGTGTTGCAGTGACCCGACGGTAACACTGACGGTGAGCAACACCGTCTACAACATGACGGCCATCGGCGATGGGTGGTACCAGACGGTGATCGACGCCCCTGGTGATGCCAGTGCATCCATCACCCTGACCGTCGATTGTGGTGGTGTGACGAGCAGCAGCAGCGGCTCTGGCCTGATCGACCCCGACGGCTACGTCTTCGATGTGGATGTCGGTCTGGCTGCCGGCAAGCTGTCCGGACAAACGGTGACCGCTCACGAATACGACGCGAAGACGTCAGGCTGGAATCGCTGGCCGGCTGAACTCTACGAGAGCCAGACCAACCCGCAGCTCACCGGCGCGGACGGGTACTACAGCTTCTACACTCCGGCCGGCGATTACCGCATCACCGTGGATCAGAGCACGGCCTATCAGGGCTACCGCTCCTGGACCCTGACGGTGATCAGCTCGCCGGTCCATCTGGACATCCCGCTGACCAAGGCGTACGCTGGCACGCAGTACGCGGTCTCGGTGGATGCCGGCGGGTTCGTGCCGGACACGCTGGAGGTGGTGCAGGGCTCGGTGGTGCAGTGGACGAACAACGAGGCGACGGCCGGTGTGTGGCACAGCGCGATGAGTGATGTGGACGCCCGTACGATCACCAGCGGCTGGGACTCCGGCCTGCTCAACAGTGGCGAGAGTTACAGCCGGCGCTTCGACACCCTGGGCACGTTCACCTACGTCGATCACGAGAACCCGGCTCTAGTTGGGACGATCAAGGTGTGCTACCTGTACGACTTCGACTGCGACAGCAAAGTCGGGGTCAGCGATCTCCAGGCGGCGGTGCAGAAGTGGCACACGGTCAGCGGCAAAGGCAACGGCTACGACGCGCGCTACGACGTCAATGGGGACGGCAAGATCAACATCATCGACATCCAGTTGGCTGCCATGCAGTGGAACTGGACCGCACCGTGATAGATGAGTAGAGGACAACAAGAGAGTAGGCGGGTGGCAGACCCACCCGCCTACCGGTTGTCACAATGGGAATTCATAGCGACAATACCAGGTCATTCTGGACAAACTGCGGGACTCGAAAGCCTGCACCGGCCCAGGGGTCTGGGCGCTGGCTTAACCTGATCACTGTTCACTGATCACTGTTTACTGATCACTCTTGATGGGCGAAGGTCTCCTGACCGAGCCCGATCCGCCTCGGTCAGGAGACCTTCGGCGATCAAAGATCACTGATCACTGGTAACTGGTAACTGGTAACTGTCCTTCTGCCGGCGATACTCCGTGTAGTTCCCCGGATACTCCGTCGCGCGACCATCCTCTAACTCGATGATCCGATCCACCACCCGGTCGAGGAAATAGCGGTCGTGGGAAATCACGAAGACGGTGCCGGGGTAGTCTTCCAGAGCGTCTTCCAGAACTTCGCACGAGGGAATGTCCAGGTTGTTGGTCGGCTCATCCAGCAACAGGAAGTTGGCTTCCTCCAGCATGAGTTTGGCCATCTGTAGCCGGCTCTTCTCGCCTCCGCTCAGGTCCCCCACACTCTTGTGGGCCATCTCTTTGTCGAATAGGAATCGATCCAGGAAGCCGTAGGCCTGCCCCAGATACATCGGCTGGACACTGCGGACCTCATCCACAATCTCGCGGTCCATATCCAGTGTCTGGTGTTCCTGGGAGTAGTAAGCCGTTGTGATGCTGGGTCCCAGCTTTACCTCGCCCGACGTCGGTGCTTCCTCGCCCAGCAGAATCCGGAACAGGACGGACTTGCCGGCCCCGTTCGGCCCCACCAGCCCCACCCGCTCGCCTGACCAGATCAGCAGATCAACATCCTCGAATACCATCGGGGCATCGAATGCCTTGGCCAGGCTCTTCACTTCCAGGACTTTGTCGCTGCCTCGCTCGGCCGTCAGTTTCAGCCTCATGGTCCGGGGTTCCAGGTCAGGTCTTTCGACCCGCTCCATCTTCTCCAGGCGCTTCGCCATGCTGCGCCCGCGGCGGATGAACTTCTCGTTGCCCCGGCTGAGCAGGCGGGCGATGGACTGCTCCAGCCGGCGAATCTCTTTCTGTTGGGCCGCAAACCAGTGTTGCTGCTGCGCCAAAGCCATCTGCCGAGCGTAGGCGTACTCGGAGTAATTCCCCGGCCAGACGGTGATCTTACCACCATCCAACTCGGCGATAGAATCCGCCACCACATCCAGCAGGTAGCGGTCATGGGAGATGATGATGACGGCGCCGGCGTAGTCGGCGATGATCTCCTCCAGGAAGCGCTTGCCGGCCAGGTCCAGGTGGTTGTCCGGCTCGTCCAGCAGCATCAGGTCTGGTTGCTGAACGAGCACTTTCGCCAGGCCGACTAGCTTCTTCTGGCCTCCGCTCAGGTTGCGAATCGGCAGATCGAAGTCGGCGTCGGGGAAGCCAAGGCCGCGCAGCGCGCTCTCGACCCGAGAGTGGTAGTTGAGCCCGCCGGCCTCTTGAAACGCTTGCAGCGCCTTCTCGTGAGCCTCGATCGTGCGCTGGAGCTTGCGAGGATCGCCGTAGACCGCCGGATCGCCCATGCGCTGTTCGAGCCGGTGAAGCTCCGCCTCCAGGGCGGCCACCGCCTGGGATGCGCTCAGGGCTTCGGTGAGAACCGTGTTGTCGGGGTGCAACTCCGGCGTCTGGGCCAGATAGCCGATGGAGAGACCGGGGTAGCGATAGATGGAACCGCTGTCGGGAGGCTCCGCGCCGGCGATGAGCCGAAACAGCGTGGACTTGCCGGCCCCGTTCGGCCCCACCAGCCCGATCTTCTCGCCCTGTTTGATCGACCACGAGAGCCCATCCAGCACGAGCTGCCCGCCATAGTACTTGGTTGCGTTCGCGACGTTCAAGATGATCATTGTGGCTGCTAATTCTACACATGGCCGGCGAGCTTGTCCAAGGGAACGTGGAGCTGCTCAGCTTGGCGATTGATGAAGTTTGAAGCATCAATTGGGGAGCCCACGCACATATGTCATTCCGAACGGAGCGCCCGCGGAGTGAGGAATCCCTGCTACCCTGCAAGAAAAGACGAGACTCGTTGGTAAG
>JBHHTZ010000113.1:0-9276 GCA_046753605.1 Anaerolineae bacterium | reverse complement strand
ATCGTGGACATCGGTACGCCCAGCACAGTGCAGATGTTCTTGCGGGCTGCCTCGCGGGTCATCGTCCTGGGGCTGGTGGGAGCGTTCGGCACTTATGCGCTGGCCGGCTACGGCGTTGCCAGCCGGGTGCTGCTGGTGGCCTTCATTCCGGGGTTCGGCCTGGGCAACGCGGCGGCCACGCTGGTGGGGCAAAACCTGGGCGCCCGCCAGCCCGATCGGGCGTCGAAGAGCGCTTGGATCATCGCCGGCTATAACGTGGCGCTAATGTCGGCCTTCGCCCTTTTCGCTTTCCCGATGGCCTCCCGCCTGGTAGCGGTGTTCGACGCCGCGCCGGCGGTGGTGGACTACGGGACGGCTGCGCTGCGTATCATCGCCGTCAGCTACCTGATCTCGGCCGTGGGGGTAGTCATGGCCCGGGGGCTGGATGGTGCGGGCAACACCGTGCCGGCCATGGCCATCAACGCTTTCTCGCTGTGGGGTATGCAAATCCCCCTGGCTTACGTGTTGTCCCGGACGCACCTGGGAACCGATGGCATCTGGTGGGCCATTGCCGTGGCCAACATCGCCAACGGCCTGCTGATGGCTTTCTGGTTTCGTCGAGGCGGCTGGAAGCGCCGGCAGGTGTAAAGACGACGGACCGGCGAGCTATCCTCGGAACCCATTCGCCCCGCCCTCGAACTTTGACATATACGTACCTTTCTGCTATACTATATAAGACACCCAACAACCGTGTGGAATACAAGATGGACGTTTCAAACGCCCTGGAACTGAATCAGCCGGCCCTCATCGGCCGGCAGCGGGCAGTGCGTTTGCCCGCTCGCCTCTAGGCCGAGGCACTCGATTCAAAGGTGAGGTCGCCAGGCGCGGGAAGCCCGCGCTGAAGCGGCCTTCTTTGTTTCTGCCTGGCCATCGACGAAGAGGCCACCTTTGACGCTATCCGTCAGAGAGTGGCCTTTTTTCACCCTGGATGAGGAAGGATGTACGATGAACCGACTCGGATTCCCCAAGAAGCAAGGTTTGTACGATCCACAATTTGAGCACGACGCGTGCGGCATCGGTTTCGTCGCAAACATCAAAGGTGAAAAGTCGAATGACATCGTGCGCAATGCGCTGACCGTGCTCAAGAATCTGACCCACCGGGGCGCTCGTGGGGCCGAACCCAACACCGGAGATGGGGCCGGCGTCCTTCTGCAAACACCCCATGCCTTTCTCCAGAAAGCGTGCGCGGAGGCCGGCATCGACCTCCCGTCCTTTGGCGAGTACGGCGTCGGCATGGTCTTCCTGCCCCCTGACCCCGCAATACGCCGGCAGTGTGAGCAGCAGTTCGAGCAAATCATCACTGAAGAGGGTCAGCGCGTCCTCGGGTGGCGGACCGTCCCTACCAACAACGCCTCGCTGGGGAAGACCGCGTTATCTTGTGAACCTTTTGTACGCCAGGTGTTCATCGGGCGCGAGGCCGGCATCCAGGACGATATGGCCTTCGAGCGCAAGCTCTACGTCATCCGCAAGCGTGCTGAAAACGCCATCCGTTTCTCGGGGCGGTGTCCTGAGCCTGTCGAAGGGATCAAGGGCTGCGAGTCCTTCTACCTTCCCAGCCTCTCTTACCGGACCATCGTCTACAAGGGAATGCTCACAGCGGAACAGCTCGAGGAATACTACCCGGACCTGTTGGATCCGACCATGGAAGCCTCCATTGTGCTGGTACATTCACGGTTTAGCACCAACACGTTTCCCAGTTGGGAGCGCGCCCATCCGTATCGCTACATGATCCACAACGGCGAGATCAACACCCTCCGAGGCAACATCAACTGGATGCACGCTCGCCAGTCGATGTTGGAGTCCGACCTTTTCGGAGAGGACTTGCCCAAACTTCTGCCCATCATTCACGCCGACGGAAGCGACTCGGCCATGTTTGATAACTGCCTGGAGTTTCTGACGCTAGGCGGTCGGTCCCTGCCCCACGCGGTCATGATGATGATCCCGGAGCCCTGGTCGAACCACGAGAGCATGAGCGACGAGAAAAAGGCGTTCTACGAGTACCACAGTTGCCTGATGGAACCGTGGGACGGCCCGGCATCCATCGCCTTCACCGATGGCACCGTGGTCGGCGCGGTGCTCGACCGGAACGGCCTGCGGCCGTCGCGCTACTACGTGACCAAAGACGACCTGGTCATCATGGCCTCCGAGGTCGGCGTGCTCGACATTCCGCCGGAGCGCGTGCTGCACAAGGGCCGGCTTCAGCCGGGCCGGATGCTCCTGGTGGATACTGCAGAAGGGCGCATCGTGGGGGACGAAGAGTTGAAGCACCGGATGGCGACCGAACACTCCTACCGCCAGTGGTTGGATGAGCATCTGGTGCGGCTGGAAGACCTGCCCGAACCGCCCCCAACCCGAGAACGGAGGCCGGCGCACCAACCCCTGCTCCAGCGCCAGCAGGCCTTCGGCTACACCTTCGAAGAACTGCGCATCATCCTGGGACCGATGGCCAAGAACAGCGTCGAACCGGTTGGCTCGATGGGAAACGACACTCCGCTGGCGGTACTGTCCGACCGGCCACAATTGCTCTATAACTACTTCAAACAATTGTTCGCTCAGGTCACTAATCCACCCATCGACTCCATCCGCGAGGAGATCATCACTGCAACGGAAACGATGCTCGGGTCCGAGGGGAACCTCCTGGTGCCAGAGCCGGAGGATTGCCGGCAGATTCAGCTCAAACACCCGATTCTGACCAACGAGGAACTGGAGAAGCTCCGGCAGGTCGATCGGCCTGACTTCAAATCGGTGACGCTGCCAATCCTCTTCAAGCCCGGCGAGGATGGGCCGGGCCTGGAACATGCCATGGATGAGCTATGCCGGCAAGCCAGCCGTGCCATCTCCGACGGGATCAACATCCTGATCCTGTCGGACCGGGGTGTGGATCATGAGAATGCGCCGATACCGGCTCTCCTGGCAGTGGCCGGCCTTCACCATTACCTGATCCGAGAAGAGGCACGAACCAGGGTGGCGCTGGTGCTGGAGTCCGGGGAGCCGCGCGAGGTACATCACTTCGCCGTCTTGATCGGCTATGGGGCCAGCGCGATCAATCCTTACCTGGTGTATGAAACGCTGGAAGACATGATCTGGCAGGGAATGTTGACGGACATCACCGCCAGCCAGGCACAGAAGAACTACATCAAGGCCGCCGTCAAAGGCGTCGTCAAGGCAGCGTCAAAGATGGGCATCTCCACGATTCAGAGTTACCAGGGCGCCCAGATTTTCGAGGCATTGGGTCTGAACCAGAGCGTGATCGACAAATACTTCGCCTGGACTCCGTCGCGGGTCGGTGGTGCGGGAATCGATGTGATCGCCCGCGAGGCCGAGTTGCGGCACGCCCGCGCCTTCCCACAGCGCCAGATCGATGGCCGGACGCTGGATGTTGGTGGCCAGTACCAGTGGCGTCAGGATGGAGAGCACCACCTGTTCAACCCGGAAACCATCACCAAACTTCAGCTTGCCTGCCGCTCCAACGACTACGAGGTCTACAAAGAATACGCGGAGCTGATTAACAACCAATCCGAACGTCTCGCCACGCTGCGTGGGCTCCTGGAGTTGAAGCCGGCAGCCGAACCGATCCCGCTGGAAGAGGTTGAGCCGGTGGAGTCCATCTGCCGGCGCTTCAAGACCGGCGCGATGTCCTACGGCTCTATCAGTCAGGAGACCCACGAAAGCCTGGCCATTGCGATGAATCGCATCGGCGGCAAGAGCAATTCGGGCGAAGGTGGCGAGGACCCGGCCCGCTACAGCCCGTTGCCCAATGGCGACTCTCTTTCCAGCGCCATCAAGCAGGTCGCCTCGGGCCGATTCGGCGTCACCAGCGAGTACCTGGTCAATGCGCAGGAACTCCAGATCAAGATGGCTCAGGGAGCGAAGCCGGGTGAGGGCGGGCAGTTGCCGGGCCGCAAGGTCTACCCGTGGATCGCCAAAGTACGCCACTCGACACCCGGCGTGGGGCTGATTTCGCCGCCCCCGCACCACGACATTTACTCCATCGAAGACCTGGCGGAACTGATCCACGACCTGAAGAACGCCAACGAGCATGCGCGAATCAACGTCAAGCTGGTGTCGGAGGTGGGTGTGGGGACCATCGCTGCCGGCGTGGCCAAGGGACACGCCGACGTGGTGCTCATCAGCGGATACGATGGCGGCACAGGCGCATCGCCGCAGAGCAGCATCAAGCATGCCGGCCTCCCCTGGGAGCTCGGTGTTGCCGAAACCCACCAGACCCTCTTGCTGAACAACCTTCGCAGCCGAATCGTGGTGGAAACCGATGGGCAGTTGAAGACCGGCCGCGACGTCGTCATCGCCGCGCTGCTCGGCGCAGAGGAGTTCGGATTCGCGACGGCCCCGCTCGTCACGCTGGGTTGCGTCATGATGCGGGTCTGTCATCTGGATACGTGTCCGGTCGGCGTGGCAACGCAGAACCCCGAACTGCGCAAGAAGTTCACCGGCAAGCCGGAGTATGTTGTCAACTTCATGCACTTCGTTGCCCAGGAGATGCGCGAGTGGATGGCAAAGCTTGGCTTCCGCACCGTGGATGAGATGATCGGCCGTGTTGACAAAGTCGACGCTCGCAAAGCGGTGGATCATTGGAAGGCCAGAGGCCTGGACTACTCGAACATCCTGTCCCAGCCTGATGTACCGCCCGAGGTGGGCCGCTACTGCCAGGTTCCCCAGGATCACGGGATCGACAAGACGTTTGATAAACAAGTGTTGCTGGATCTGTGCGAACCGGCCCTGGAGCGGGGCGAGCCGGTGCAGGCCACGCTTCCCATCCGCAACATCCATCGTGTGGTGGGGACAATCTTGGGCAGCGAGGTCAGCCGGCGCTATGGCGGCGAGGGCCTGCCGGAGGACACGATTCGGCTCCACTTCAAAGGATCGGCCGGCCAAAGCTTTGGCGCGTTTGTACCCCAGGGCATCACCATGATCCTGGAAGGGGATTCAAATGACTACATCGGCAAGGGATTGTCGGGCGGCAAGATCATTGTCCATCCGCCTGAAGGTTCGACGTTCAGGCCGGAGGATAACATCATCATCGGCAATGTGGCGTTCTACGGCGCGACGGGCGGCGAAGCCTACATCCGGGGCATGGCCGGCGAGCGCTTCTGCGTCCGGAACAGCGGTGTACACGCCGTCGTCGAGGCTGTGGGTGATCACGGCTGTGAGTACATGACCGGCGGGCGCGTCGTCGTCATCGGCCCGACGGGGCGCAACTTTGCCGCCGGCATGTCGGGTGGCCTCGCCTACGTGCTGGATGAGGCCGGCGACTTCCACATCCGGTGCAATCAGAGCATGGTTTACCTCGAACGATTGGAGGACGAGGAGGAGATCGAAGAAGTAGAAAGCATGATTCTTCGACATGCCCGGTACACCGACAGCGATGTCGCCTGGCGCGTCCTTGCCCTCTGGGACGAACTGGCGCCGAAGTTTGTCAAGGTCTTCCACAAGGACTACAAGCGAATGCTGGAAGCGATCAAGCGCGTTAGAGAGGCCGGCCTCAGCGGTGAGGAAGCCATCATGATCGCCTTTGAAGAGAACAAGCGCGACCTGGCGCGGGTCAGCGGAAACTGAGTGTGAGTTTGATGAGTAGAGTTAGACAATAGGGGCTGGAAAGCTGGTATTTGGATATTGGATATTGGATATTGGATATTGGAGACTGAACACCAATACCCAATATCCAATACCCAATACCCAATATCCAATATCCAATATCCAGTATCTGCTCTCCAGGAGTTGGAGGAAGTATATGGGCAAACCGACTGGATTCATTGAATACCCCCGCGAACTGCCGGCGGATCGGCCGGTCGAGGAGCGGATTCGGGATTGGCAGGAGTTCCATCTTCACTTCCCGGAGGAGAAGCTGCGGACCCAGGGGGCGCGCTGCATGGACTGCGGCATACCCTTCTGCCACCCAGGCATCCTGATCAAAGGGATGGCCACGGGCTGTCCCATCAATAATCTGATCCCCGAGTGGAATGACCTGGTCTACCGAGGACTTTGGCGGGAGGCGTATCATCGTCTGAGCAAGACCAACAACTTCCCGGAGTTTACGGGCCGGGTCTGTCCTGCCCCATGTGAAGGCTCCTGCACGCTGGGCATCAATGAGCCTCCGGTCACTATCAAGAATATCGAGTGCGCGATCATCGACAAAGCCTGGGAAGAGGGTTGGGTCGTTCCTGATCCGCCTGCCAGGCGCACGGGCAAGAAGGTTGCGGTGGTCGGTTCCGGTCCGGCCGGCCTGGCCTGTGCCGACCAACTGAACAAGGCCGGCCACTGGGTGACCGTCTTCGAGCGTGATGACCGGATTGGTGGCCTGCTGACGTATGGCATCCCGAACATGAAACTCGACAAGCAAATCGTCCAGCGTCGGGTTGACCTGATGGCGGCCGAGGGCGTCGAATTCGTCACCAACACCGAGGTCGGCAAAGACTTCGCGGTTGATCGACTCCGCACAGAGTTTGACGCGATTGTCCTCTGCGCGGGAGCCACCAAGCCGCGCGATCTGCCCATCGAAGGGCGGGAACTGGAGGGCATCCACTTCGCCGTGGAGTTCCTTCACGCGAACACCAAGAGCCTGCTCGATTCCGAGAAGAAACCAGGTTTTTCGAAAAAACCTGGTTTCTCCCACATCTACGCCAAAGATAAGGACGTTATCGTCATCGGCGCCGGCGATACAGGCACGGACTGCATCGCCACCTCCGTGCGCCACGGGTGCAGGAGCGTGACGCAGTTCGAGATTCTGCCGCAGCCCCCCTTCGAGCGCGCGCCGGATAACCCCTGGCCGCAGTGGCCGAATATCTTTCGGGTTGACTACGGCCAGGAGGAGGCGGCCACTCTCTTCGGACGCGACCCCCGCATCTTCTGCATCATGACGAAGAGGTTCGTTGGCGACGAAAACGGGCATGTCAGAGAGCTGCACACGGTCATGATCGAGTGGGACGCCGGCAACAATGGCCGGCCTGTTCCCAAGGAAATCCCCGGCACTGAGAAGGTGTGGCCGGCCCAGTTGGTGCTCCTGGCCATGGGCTTCCTGGGGCCGGAAGACACCATCCTGGACGGTCTTGGCGTCGAACGGGACCCACGCTCCAACGTCCGGGCGGAGTTTGGTCGGTTTGCCACCAGCGTGGAGGGCGTGTTCGCTGCCGGCGACGTGCGCCGAGGCCAGAGCCTGGTGGTCTGGGCCATCCGGGAAGGGCGCGGCGCTGCCCGTGAATGCGACCGGTACTTGATGGGATCGACCAACCTCCCTTGATGACGAGCTGCATAGCGCTTGTAACGTAAGATTCTCTCCCCCCGACTCATCTCTACAGTGGTCGATAGATAACGAAGAGTCTGTCCACAAACAGGTTTCCGACATACCAGACCCTAAAGGTTTCTGAAACCTTTAGGGTCTATCAGTTTCACTGTAGGAGGTATTTTGAATGTCAAACGAGGGATTGAATCGATATGGCAAGTACGCGCCGTTGATTTTGCGACTGGCTTTGGGCGTGGTTTTCCTGGCTCACGGCCTGAGCAAGTTCGGGGATTTGAATGGGATTTCCCAGATGTTTGCTGGCATGGGCATGCCGGCCGCCGGCCTGATGGCTGCGATGGTGGCCACGATTGAGGCCATCGGTGGCGCTGCGCTGATTCTGGGGATCGGCACACGCATTGCCGCTGTGTTATTGTCCGCCGTTATGTTGGTCGCCATCGTCATGGTAAAATCCAAGATCGGCCTGATTGCACCCATGGGTGCGCCGCTGCCGGGCGCCGAGCTGGACCTGGCGCTGCTGGCCGGCGCCGTGGTTCTGATTCTGCAGGGTGGTGGCCCGCTTTCACTGGACAAGTTCGTGCTACAACGTGCGTAGCACGCCAACTATCCTATTGTTTTCATCTTGGTGAGACAAACCGAATAGCGAACCGAATAGAAGAGCCCGCTATCGACGTTGATAGCGGGCTCTTCGTATTCCGGCGATGTAGGGGCGAGGCAGGTGGGAGTGATGGATCATCAGCACAAGAACCCACTCTCCCCCCTGCCTCGCCCCTACTGATGGAACCATCACTCCGACCTGCCTCGCCCTTACATCAATGTCGTCAACAGCGCACTATTGCGGAGGTAGGCCCACTGTGATACAATTGGCACACATCAAAGCAAAGGAGCCGGCATGAAAATCTACGACATCTCACTGACCATCCGACCGGATATGCCAGTCTGGCCCGGTGATCCGGGTGTGGTCATCGAGCGGCGGGTCAGCATCGACCAGGGGGATTCGGCCAATTTGTCTCATCTGGCCATGGGGACGCACACCGGCACACATCTGGACCCGCCGGTGCATTTCATCCCAGGGCGGAAGGGCGTTGATGATCTAGACTTGAACGTTCTGGTCGGGCCGGCCTACGTCGTCGAATTCGGCGTCGAGGACGGGATCACGGCCGCCGACCTGGAAGCTGCCGGCCTGCCCGACGATGCCGCGCGCCTGCTGTGCAAGACCCGCAACTCCAGGGGCTGGACGGAAAACCCCACGGAGTTCGACACGAACTTCGTCTACCTCACTCCCGACGCCGCGCAGTGGCTGGTGGACCACGAGTTTCAGTTGGTGGGCGTCGACTACCTGTCGGTGGAGCAGTTTGAGATGTCCGACCAGGGCGCTCCGACCCATCACGTCCTGCTGGACGCCGACGTGGTTGCCGTCGAGGGACTGAACCTCGCCGGCGTTCCCGAAGGCCGCTACACGCTGGTCTGCCTGCCGCTGAAGATTCAGGCCGGCGATGGTGGGCCTTGCCGGGCGATCCTGATCGACGATGAGTGAGGTGCGACTCGGTCTCCCCTGGCCTGAGAATGAGAAGCTTTGCAGAAGCATTTTCGTCATTCAGGGTGAACGCAGTTCATGAGACTGATTACTGATCACTGATTACTGGTCGTTGGAAGGGAGCATTTCATGGCAGCGATCACATACCTTCAAGCTATCAGCAACGCCCTCTGGGAGGAGATGGAGCGCGATCCGAACGTGTTCCTACTGGGTGAGGACATCGGTGTGTACGGCGGGGCCTTCAAAGTCACCAAGGGCTTCATCGAGCACTTTGGCCCCAAGCGGGTGCTGGACACGCCCATGGCCGAGACGGCCATCGTGGGGGCGGCCATCGGGGCGGCCCTGATGGGCATGCGTCCGGTGGCTGAGATGCAGTTCGCCGACTTCATTTCCTGCGCCTTCGACCAGTTGGTGAACTTCGCCGCCACCAACCACTACCGCTGGG
>JBHHTZ010000112.1:0-9324 GCA_046753605.1 Anaerolineae bacterium | reverse complement strand
CCATGATCTCCGGAAACTCAGCCTCCCAGTCGAAGATGTTCAGGCGGTACATCTCCTCCTCGTCCAGCAAACTCATCTGCCGGCCATCGTAGAAATCCGGCCCGATGAGAGAGTTGCCGCACTTGATGTTGTGCTCCAGGTCCGGCAAGGCGCGCTCCCGCAGGAACGAGAGCTGGGTGCTCAGGCTCTGCTCCGTCTCCCCCTCCAGCACCTTCAGCAGCAGCGACAGCTTCGTCACCTCCACCGCCTGGGGGTCGATGTCCACGCCGTAGATGTTGTTCAGCAGGATGCGCTTGCGCTCGGCGGTGGTCAGTTGCCAGTCGCCGGCGGCTGTCTGGTACAGGCGCGGGGTGCGGCGCGTGGCCCACTTCTGCGGATCGTCGGCGATGTACTGGTCGCGGTGCCAGTCCAGCAGGAACTGGTAGGCCCCCAGCAGGAAGGAGCCGGAGCCGCAGGCGGGATCCAGAATCCGCAGCCGGCTTACCGCGCCGCGCGGGCCGGGCTGCTTGCCCTCCACCAACTGGCCCACCGTCTGCTTCACAATGTAATCCACGATGTAGGTGGGGGTGTAGTAGACGCCGCCGGCCTTCTTCACCTCCGGCTTGTCCTCCACCACCGCGCGGTGGGCCGGCGTCAGGCGGATCACCTGGCCCAGGAACTGCTCGTACACCTGGCCCAGGATGTCCGCCGGCAGCACCGAGAACTCGTAAGGGCTGTCGGGGTAGTAGAGGTGCTTGAAGACGTCCTTCAACACCTTGTCGTCGATACTCAGTCCGGGCGTGAGGCCGTCCAGGGAGTCGGCGGGCCGGCCCTTTTCCGACTTGAAGTGGAACAGGCCGGCGTTGTAGCGGTCGTCGGCCTGGCGGAAGAGGTAGAGCAACCGCTGGTAGACGTCGGTGCCGTTTTGCAGGGCCATCAACTGAGCGTACGGCTCGATGCCCCGATCCTCGCAGATGCGCAGGAAGATGATGCGGTCGATGGTCCGCTGGACGGCGAAGTTGAGCTCCCGCTGGCTCAACCGGGGGTTGCGCAGGGCGATGTTGCGGGCCAGCAACTCGCGCCAGCGCTCGATCTCCTGCAGGAAAGCGGCGTCCACCTCGGCCGTGCCGCGCTTCGCCTTGTGGGACTCGACGTACTTGTCGAAGGATCCCTTGAGGATGGCGTCGCGGGAGAAGATGCCGGCGATCTCATCCCAGCGCGCGGGGTAGTCGGTGTAGGTCAGGTAGATGGTGCGGGCGGCGGCGGGTTTGTCGGTCTTGGAGGGTTTGGGCCGGCAGTCGTAGACCGCGAACTCCTCGAAGTCGGTCAGGATGCTCAGGGGGAGCTTGGCGCTCCAGGCGTAGCGCCGCAGTTGGTAGGCCGGGTGGACGTCGCCCTTGATGTCGATGGACGGCTTCTTGGCCTCCACGAAGAACTTGCGGACGCCGCCGATGCGAAAGCAGTAGTCCGGCGCTTTGGTAGCGCGGCCCATTCGCAGCGTGTCCTCGTGGACTACCTCTTTGTAGGCTTCGGCGTAGCCCTGCTCGTTGTCCACGTCCCAGCCCAGGGCCTTGAAGAAGGGGTCGATGAACTCCTGGCGGACCTGGGCCTCCTTGTAGTGGCCCTGCTTGTAGGCCTCCAGGTTGCGGTCGAAGCGTTCGACTAATTCGAGGACTTTCGTAGGTGCGGTCATAATACTCCTTCACCAGGAGGGCGGATGGGGAGTTGTTCGATTGCCGACTGTACCAGCACCCCTTTTTCGTACTACGCCTGCTTTAGCAATTCTGCCCAGGCTTTCCGGTGCCAGATATGCGAGGGTTCTGGATGAGTCTCAACGCCTCTACAGATGGTTCATAGTTTGTCCAGAGGACCTCCGTTCTCTCCGTTTTGACCGAGTGTACCTTCTTGGAGTTCGCCTCGTACACATTCCAATCCCCATAAAGCTCGTCGAGCAAATCACAATGGTATCCAGACAGAGCTACCTTGCCCTTGACACTGTGAAGGACGCGCGCGAGTTCTCTGTGCTCTTCATCCGTCATTTCATATCGATACGCTTTGCTGTCCCCCCTAGACTCATGCGGATAAGGCGGGTCACAGTAGAACAACGTCTCCTTGCTGTCATAGCGTTTGATAACGTTGATCGCATGGTCATTCTCAATCTGAACTCGCAAAAGCCGTTGAGTGATTTCTGGGAGAGCTTCAACCGCCCCCAGCCATCTCGATACGGCGCCGGCCATACCGGCACGGCTTGTCAATCGACAGTGCGCCCATCGTCCATTGCTTGCTGTCTGTGCAAGACCGGTTCGCACCTGCCTGGCACGTATATAGAAGCGCCGCGCTCTTTCCAGGTCAGATAACCCCTCCACCGGTTCAGATATCGCCCTCTCAAATTCCTCACGGGAGAAGGGGGTCAGGCCAATCGCTTCCAGCAAAGCCTCCTTTTGTTCGCGGAGCACCCGGAAGAAGTTCGCCACCTCACCGTCAATGTCATTGTACGTCTCAACAGGGGACGGCTCTCGGTTTAGCAGAACCGCCGCTGAGCCTCCATACGGTTCACAGTAGTGAGTGGCCTTCGGGAGCAGAGGCAGCAGCCAACCCAGGTGACTGTACTTACCCCCATACCAGCCGAATGCGATTAGCTTACGTCTGCCCATTTCCACACTCCTTGTGGTTGCCTACCGAACATATTTTCTACAGACGTATTGTACAGTATTTTGAGGGAAACTTCAAGGCGAGTCAGGCGGATCGCCTTGCCCAGGAACTGCTCGTACACCTGCAGGAAAGCGGCGTCCACCTCGGCCGTGCCGCGCTTGGCCTTGTGGGACTCCACGCACTTGTCGAAGGAGCCTTGTCGCCTTAGTGTAGCACATCCAGATAGCTTTTTCAACCGAGCCTTCACGGCCACCGCGCGTGGCGCTGGGGCGCCGGTCGTCGAACTTCTGGGAGTGCCGGCCGGCGACGTTGAGTCGTTCGTCGGTGGGCGCCGGCTTCTCAGCCACCCCAATCTGTGCTAAAATTACACACGTGGAAGAGAACCGCCTCGGCGTCATCGACAGCTTATCCGCCGGCCTTAACCTGATCACTCAACGGCCGTGGGTCGTAGCCATACCAGTGCTGCTAGACCTCTGGTACTGGCGAGGTCCGCGACTGTCCGTCGCTCCGCTGTTCAAACAGATCGAACAGCTCCTCGTCCAATCCATGCCGGCCACGGCGCCGCAAGGCCCGGTTGACTTCAAGATGGTACAAGACCTGCTCGACACGCTAGGGCAACGGTCGAACCTCTTCTCCTTGCTGTCGGCCACCGTGCTGGGGGTCCCCAGCCTGATGGTCGGCGACGGCTCCGGCAACGCCGGCATCATCGAAATGCGAAGTTGGCTGGCCATGGCCGGCGTGGGAGCGCTGCTGATGCTAACCGGCCTGGCCATCGGATGCCTGTACCTGATGCTCATTCTCCAGGGCGTAGACGAGGAGCCTGTCGAGGCTGGTGGACTGCTACGCCAAGCCGGCGCCTTGTGGCTGCGTGTGATTGCGTTGCTGCTCTTGATCGTCTTCTTCGCCATAGCACTGGCAGTGCCGTTCTCACTCCTGCTCAGCCTGTTGACCTTTATCAGCAGCGCGGCCGTGTCGTTTCTGGCAGGAATCTTCTACATGGCCATCATCTGGCTGGGGCTGTATCTGTACTTCGTCGTCTACGCCATCATGGTCAACCGCGTAGGTCCAATCCGGGCAATCTGGAACAGCGCCAACGTCGTCGCCCGCAATTTCTGGTCAGCGTCGGCTCTGGTGATTCTGATCATCGTGCTGACCCAGGGTCTGGCCCTGGTGTGGCAACGTTTGGGCCAGATGAACCCCATCGGGTTCATCATCGGCATCGCCGGCAACGCCTTCATCGGCAGCGGCCTGGTGGCAGCCAGCCTGCTGTTCTACAGGGACCGGTATCAGCGCTGGCAGGAGCAGGGAGTGGAGATTGGGGATTAGAGATTGGGGATTGGGGATTGGGGATTGGATATTGGGTATTGGGTATTGTCGTGCCAGGCGGAAACGACAATACCCAATACCCAATATCCAATATCCAGTTTCACGGAAGGTGGATCATCATGGCTGATACGGACCGCATAATCAAGAAGCTCACCCAGGCGCGCCGGCAGTTGTTGGAGGCTGTTGAGGGATTGACGGAAGAGCAAATGGCCTGGTCAACCGATCAGGCGTGGTCGATCCGCGAGATTGTGCACCACGTCGGCATTGGGGAGCAGGCCAATGTGGAGTTGGCGGAGCGAGCGCTGGCCGGCCAGCCCGTCAGCATGGACGATTTCGACATGGACACCTGGAACATCGAACAGGTAGCGCAGCGCGCGGACAGGCCGGCGTCCGAGGCGCTCCAGGCTCTGCACCAGATACGCGAAAAGACGCTGGAGACGCTGCACGGCCTGTCGGCGGAGAAGCTGGCCCACACTCTGGAACACCCCGGCTGGGGAGAAATGACGGTCGAACAGCTCTTCCGCGCGCTGGGCGTTCACGATCTGATGCACCGGCGCGATATTCTGAAGCGAATTGAGCAATTTGAGGCAGATTCCTGATCCGAGAGGTTATCGTGGCACGCAACAAGGTTGAACAGCCAGAAGCACCGCTCCACTACGACGCCAGCGACATCCAGGTCCTGGAGGGGCTGGAAGCCGTGCGACGCCGGCCCGGCATGTACATCGGCTCCACCGACGTGCGCGGTCTGCACCACCTGGTGTACGAGGTGGTGGACAACTCCGTCGATGAGGCGCTAGCCGGCTACGCTGACCGGATCACCATCACGATTCACCCCGATCACTCCGTCACGGTCACGGACGACGGGCGCGGCATCCCCGTCGATCTGCACGAGGGAACCAACAAGAGCGCGTTGGAAGTGGTGATGACCACACTCCATGCCGGCGGAAAATTCGGCGGCGAGGGCTACAAGGTCGCGTCAGGACTGCATGGCGTCGGCGTCTCCGCTGTCAACGCCCTATCCGAGTGGTGCGTCGTGGAAGTCAGGCGCGAGGGGCGTCTGTGGCGACAGCGGTACGAACGCGGCGCCCCGGTGAACGCGGTTGAGCAGGTCGGCGAGGCCGAAGGGACAGGCACAACCACCACCTTCATGCCCGACTCCGAGGTCTTCGGTGAACTGGACTACCACCATAATACCCTCATTCAGCGCTTCCGCGAGATGGCATTCCTGACCCGCGGTCTCACCATCACCCTCATCGACGAGCGGGGCGACGGCCGCGATGTGTCCTTCTACTTCGAGGGGGGCATCCGGTCCTTCGTGCACTACCTCACGCGGGACCGGGATGTCCTCCACGAGAAGCCCTTCTACGTGGCGCGCGACGTCGATGGAACGCTGGTCGAGGTCGCTCTGCAGTGGACCGATGGCTACGCCGAAACCGTGTACGCATTCGCGAACAACATCAACACCATCGAGGGGGGAACCCATCTCACGGGATTCCGCTCCGCCATCACCCGCACGATCAACGATTACGCCCGCCGGCAGAACCTGCTGAAAGAAAACGACGGCAACCTTTCGGGCGACGACGTGCGCGAGGGACTCACGGGTGTACTGAGCGTCAAACTGGCGGACCCTCAGTTTGAGAGCCAGACGAAGATCAAGCTGGGCAATGCCGAGGTACGCTTCCACGTGGAGAGCGTCGTGGCCGATGCCCTGGCCCAGTGGCTGGAAGAGAACCCCCGCCAGGCCAAAGCAGTGATCGACAAAGCTCAGACAGCCGCGCGGGCGCGAGCCGCAGCGCGCAAGGCGCGTGATCTCGTGATTCGCAAGAGCGCTCTGGAGACTTCGACGCTGCCAGGCAAGCTGGCGGACTGCTCCGAGACAGACCCGGACCGCGCCGAGATGTACATCGTCGAGGGGGACTCAGCCGGCGGCTCGGCCAAGCAGGGCCGCGACCGGCGCTTCCAGGCCATTCTGCCACTGCGCGGCAAGATTCTCAACGTCGAAAAGGCCCGGCTGGGCAAAATCCTGAGCAACAGGGAGGTTCAGGCCCTCATCGCCGCCATCGGGGCCGGCGTTGGGGATGACTTCAACATCGAGAACCTGCGCTATGGCCGCGTGATCGTGATGTGCGATGCTGATGTTGATGGCAGCCACATCCGCACGCTGCTCCTCACTTTCTTCTTCCGCTACATGCGGGATTTAATCGAGGAGGGACATCTGTACATCGCCCAGCCGCCGCTGTACCGCATCTCGGCCAACAGCAAACACCAGTGGATCTACAGCGAGGCCGACAAGGACAGATTGCTGAAAGAGCTGAGCGGCTCCAACCCGTCCATCCAGCGCTACAAAGGTCTGGGCGAAATGAACCCGGACCAGTTGTGGGAAACGACGATGGATCCGCAAGCCCGGACGATGCTCCAGGTCACTATCGAAGACGCCGCGGAAGCCGACCGCACGTTCGGGATTCTCATGGGGTCGAAAGTCGCGCCGCGCAAGCGCTTCATCCAGACCCACGCCAAAGATGTCCGCAACCTCGATGTGTAGGCCAGGGATAAATGCTCAGGTTCTAATGTGCCATTGCCAAAGTAGTAACGGCCAGGAATAAATGCCGATACCATCGATCCGCGAAGCCCGTTTCTGTCCGATCTGCGCGTCAGAGCTTGAAACCCGCCTGATCGACGATAAAGAGCGCCTGGTCTGCCCGGCGTGCGACTTCATCCTGTACATCAACCCCACGGTCGCCGCCGGCCTCCTCCTGGAAGACGCCGGCAAGGTGGTCCTGGTGCGGCGGGGTGTTGAACCCTCGGCCGGCTTCTGGGCGCTGCCGTCCGGGTTCGCCGAGTACGAAGAGACCATCGAAGAAACGGCTGTCCGAGAGGCGTACGAAGAGACGGGCCTGCGCGTGGCGGTCGATGACCTGATCGGCGTCTATTCCTACGATAACGAGGTCATCGGTCGCGGCGTCCTGGTCCTCTTCCGGGGTCACGCCGTCGATGGCGAACTGCGAGCCGGCGACGACGCCGCCGAGGTGGGGCGCTTCGGTCCCGATGATCTACCTCCCATGACAGACATCGCCTTCGACACCCATCGGCAGGCGCTCCACGACTGGAAGCAGGCCAGAGCGGTCGTGGTCCGGCCGGCCAGCGTGGCAGAGGCCCAATCCGTCGCGCAAATCCGACAGGAATACGCCTTCATGTGGGAGCGTGACTACGCCCGCTTCGTGAGCAGCGAGGATCGGGAGCTGTTCGTCGCCGTGGAGGGCGCAGATGTGGTCGGGTTCGCGAACGTCGCGCCCCAGGTGAACCAGACGGCCCAACTGGAGCAAGTCTTCGTCCTGCCCCAATACCGGCGCTGGGGGATCGCGACCCGCCTGATCGATGCCGCCATTGCGTTTGCGCGGCAGCACCAGGCGCGGGCGCTGGTGTCGGTGGTGCCGGCCACCAGTCCGGCGCTCATCGTCTACCTGAAGGCCGGCTTTCACATCGCCGGCTTCGACCAGACCTACTATCCCGAAGAAACCTGGGGTACAGGCACGGCCCTCTTCATGGCGTACGACCTTGGAGACAGTGATCAGTCATCAGTGATCAGTCATCAGTAATCAGTGATCAGTGATCGGTAAGACATTCTGTTGACTGATGACTGATCACTGATGACTGATCACTGATCACTGTTTACTGGCCAAACGCGGGAGTATGCAAATGACGGGACTCATTGAATACACCATCACCCCCCGCCAGGCTCAGCGCTTTTACGATCGTCTGGGGGCAGGGCATGACGTCGCCGACCTGTTGGAAGCGCGCGCCAAGCGCCGGGGGCTGGAAGTGCTCCATCTGGCGCCGGGCCAGTCAGCGGCGAACATTGGCGTGGGAAATGGGCTGGAATACCTGGAGATGCTGGCGCGCGTTGGCCCGACGGGGCTGGTGGCCGGCCTTGACCTGTCACCGGTGATGGCCCATCTAAGCCGGCAGCGCGCGCTGGATCGCGGAGAACGTCAGCCGGCCCTGACACTCGGCAACGCCCTGAAACTGCCGTATGCGACCAACAGCTTCGACCGGCTGTTCAGCAGCTACATGCTCGATCTCATCCCCGCCGCAGACATCCCCGGCGTTCTGGCGGAGTTTCTGCGCGTGCTGCGGCCCGGAGGCCGGCTGTCGCTGGTCGGCCTCACGGAAGGCGACGACCCCATAAGCCAGAGCATTATGTCAGTCTGGACGGCATTGTATCGCGTTCAGCCGGCCTGGCTGGGTGGTTGCCGGCCGCTGCGACTGCGCGACTTCGTGCGGGAGGCCGGCTTCACCTTCGTGCAGCGCTGGTACGTCAGCCAGTGGGGCTATCCGTCTGAGGTTGTGAGCGCCGTAAAGCCAAACTGACGATTGCTGCAAAGGCCGGCCTCAGCCCCGTGTGCTAGCTTCTAGCTGAAAGGTCGATCAGCCTGAAGGCCTCGGCGTATTCCCCGACCTCCGCCCCCTGCTCCCGAGCCCGCCGGGCAATGTCTGCCGACCGCTCCCTCAGACGCTCGGCCAGCCCCTCAGGGTCGTCGAACTGAGATTTGTGCTCCCAGAGCGCCCTGATCTTCACATCCATCGTATCGGTAATATCGATGAACGTGTCGGCGTCCAGGCTGATACACAGATAGACCTGGCGCACCTTGTGGGGTTCCAATCCTTCGGCCTTGTGTTCGGGATAGTTGAGACGATCGCGGGCAGTGGGGAACACGGCCGCCAGCGCTGCCTCGCCCACGGCGCGATGGTCGGGATGGTTGATGTAACCATCGACGTAGTACGTCGTCGGGTTCTGGGAAATCACCACATCGGGACGCCAGCGCCGAATCTCACGCGTGATGTCGTGGCGCAGTTGCAGGTCTGCCACAACCTCACCGTCAGTGTAGTGCAAGAAGACCACCTGACTGACGCCCAGATGCCGGGCCGCCGCCCGCTCCTCTTCCTCCCGCTGTCTGGCCAGCCGTTCCGACGTCATTTCAGGGTCCGAAGAGCCTTTGTCCCCGCTGGTCACGAGCACATAGACGACTTCCTTGCCCTCCCGCGTCCACTTCGCCACCGTGCCGCCGGCCCCAAACTCGGGATCGTCGGGATGAGCCATTACAACCATCACGCGTCGAATATCATCGCTCATCAGTCCAATTCACTCCTCCAGGTGCCGGTCACTTACCTGAAGTGACCGGCGCCTACTACCACGTCTCCATCGCGAGAATTCTAATGGAAAACACGTCCCTCAGCAAACCAGCAGAAACTGGCTTGTGCTTTCTACACCTGCCCTGTATAATTGCCGGACTCAGCCACCATAGGACGTAATGGTAACTACTCAGCCAGGCCATGTCATTCCGACCCCGAGCGGAGTGAGGGGGAGGA
>JBHHTZ010000111.1:0-9348 GCA_046753605.1 Anaerolineae bacterium | reverse complement strand
CCAGTTGGGGCAAAGTGTGGGGCGAAATCGTCAAGGCACGAAGCCTGTACTGATCACGGTGAACTGTCACCAATCTATCTCACTAACACTCCTCTATGATACCACAGATATACATAAAAGTCAAGTGTTTGTGGCAGGAAACGTTGCTAAACGGTCGCAGCGCAACGCTCATCGGGGTGGTTGCTCTCTACCCTATTCCAGTCGTTTCTGGAAACGCAGCGCAGCCAGACTCAGGATGACGACGCCGAAGATGATCATGGCGACGACCTCGGAGACAAGGAGTTGAAGGCCGATGCCCTTCAAGATGATGCCGCGCACGATGATGAGAAAGTAGGTGAGGGGAACCCCGTAGCTGATAATCTGCAAGGCCCAGGGCATGGCAGCGCGCGGGAACATGAACCCAGAGAGGAAGATCGAGGGCAGCATGATGAAGTAACTCAGCAGCATGGCTTCCTGCTGTGTGGCTGAGACGGTGGAGATGAACAGCCCCAGCCCCAGCGACGTCATGAGACCCAGGGCCGAGAGAACCAGCAGCAAGGGCAGACTGCCCCGGATCGGCACACCGAACCACCACACACCGATAGCCAGAATCTCCAGTGTATCTATCACGGCGATGATCCCGTAGGGCACTAACTTGCCGATGATGAGTTCCATGGGGCGCAGCGGCGTCACGATGAGCTGCTCCAGCGTACCCCGTTCCCGCTCACGGGCGACGGCCATGGCTGTGAGAAATGTGGTCAGCAACTGCATGATGGTGCCGATGAGGCCGGGGATCATGAAGTTGGCGCTAGACAATTCGGGGTTGTACCACACGCGGGGACGCACCTCGATGCCCGGCTGCTCCTCCGGGTCGATGTGCATTACCTGCTGCACGATCTCCACTCCCTTGGCCTGCCCGACAGAGGTTGCCGCGGACAGTGCAGTTGTAGCTACACTGGGATCGGAGCCATCAATGACAACACCGATCTGGGCGCGGTGATCGCGGGCCAGGTCTGCGGCATAGCCGGCGGGAACCACAATGCCGGCCCCCGCCTGTCCGCCGTCGATCAGTCGCGCCATCTCGGCCTCGCGATCGACGTAGTACTGGATGTCGAAATAGCCCGACGCGCGATAGGTCTCGATCAACTCGCGGCTGGCCGGCGTGCCATCGCGGTCCAACACCACCGTGGCAATGTGGTCAACATCGGTCGTTGCCGCGTACCCCAGCAGAGTGAGTTGGACGATGGGGATCAGGATCATTACCGCCAGCGTGCGGGGGTCCCGTCGAATCTGAATGAACTCCTTGCGGAGGATGGCTAGCGTGCGGTTCAGCATTGTTGTCTCGGTTGTTGAGCAATTCGCCAAGAAGCAGCGGTCCGACTGGCTCGCATCGTCCTGTTTGACAAAGATGAGAGTGTGCGTTATGATATACCCAAATTAGCTAATTTAGGCACTTGCCTGGAGGGTATATGACGACCAAAAGCATCAGCTCAACCAAAGCCCAAAACAACTTCGGCCAAGTCCTGGACGATGTAACCCACAACCACGCCCGTTACATTGTCGAGCGCCGCGGTGTTCCGCAGGTTATTATACTCAGTTTTGACGATTTTGCCCATGTGCTGCGTGATGAAGACGAACGCCGACAAATGGACACCGTGTTGACAGATCTCCGCCCAAAGTATCATCTCGGACAGGTCATAAGCCCGCGGCCCGAGTCAGAGTGACGTCGGATAGCATCCGAGAGGCGCCAAGATGACAGTTGTGACAAACCTCCAACAGGGGCTAGTGGAACAGTTGAGACTGTTCGAGGCAGAAGCGGAAGAGAGTATCATCCCACTGGAGAGCAATGGTTCGACGTTTCACGACCCGGCTTTTTCGGGCAACAAATCCTTGCCTATCCATCGGTGGGTACCATGGATTGCCGGCTTCTCCAGTCATTTCGTCGAAGACGTCTTGGACAGATACCTGGATGACAAAGGCACCGTCTTAGATCCTTTTGCCGGCGTGGGTACGACTCTCGTAGCGGCAGTGCTTCAAGGCCATGATGCGGTCGGGTTCGAGATCAATCACTACGCTGTCCTGGCCTGTCGTGCAAAAGTGGGTAGTCCCCCTCTTAAGTGTTGTTAGGGGGCACAACGGCCGTCAGCAGTTCTTTAACAATCCAAATATGGTCAGTTAGTCCCGCAGCCATAGCAGGCGCGCGTGGTTTCCAGCGTCGCTTGGGGTCATCACGGATCTCCACGCGCAGTGTCCTGACCGGGCGCACGAAGTTGTATACGAGATCCTCCCAGGCCGCAGACGCACGATACATCTCCAACTCCTTCGAGAAGCCCAGCGTCTTGCGCGTCAATCGGCTGTTGAAGAGACGCATGGTGAGATGTGTCCTTTCGACGTAGGCTGTGCTCTTCCCCAAGAGTTCCAATACTTCACCCTTGTTGCCAAAGATGACGCGCAAGCTGACGCCTACGACGCGCCCATTCTCACGCTGCTTGACTGCCTGAAGATACTGCCAACCTGGCTGGGGGCGTTTGAGCGTTGGTGGCCGTCCAACTCCTTTGTACTCAGGAACTAGCCCGTAGACCTCCACCATCGCGTCATCGATCCCTCCCCAGCCATCCGAGATGGTAGGCGGTGGGGCGTCGGGGTGCCCCCGGCGCTTGAGCGTCTCGAACACCTCGATGCTGGCTTCTGTTTCCGTTTTGGCAATGCCACGTGCCGCGCGGAGACGGCTATCCATATCGATCATGGTAGAGCGCCAGAACTGGCCAGTCTCTGCGGTTTCAGGGTAGTCTTTTTTTCACCCTTGTTACGAACGTAAGCCCATAGGCCGTCCAACTGACCCCGTTCGATCTTGTGTTCCGCCAGCAACACCTCCTCAACTCTCTCGGCATGTTGGCCGGCTGCTCGAATCCAATCGATGATGGTCTCTTCTTTGTGCCCTTTCGCACGTGCCAAGCTGCTGATACGACTATCCTCCGCTACCAGAGTCAGGGTGTCGATGATCTCATCTTCGGGCGTGCGACGGCCATAGAAGATGGTCCCTTTGGTTTCGACGAAGGTACGATTGCACGTTTTGCACTTGTAGCGCTGGCGACCTGCCTTGGTCTTGCCAAATCTGATGATGTTCTTCTGGTCTTCACCTTGCAGCTTACCATAATCGTCACACTCTGAATTCGGGCAGAAATCGCCTGGACGAGCTAACTCTGACATTCAGCACCTCCCTTTGAGTGTCTATGGCGCCATATCGTACCTCATCGCTCAACAACACTCAAGAGGGGGACTACCCGGAATGACATGTTCAGTAAAGGCGAGGCGCAACGCAGAACTTGATATAGGTTGGCCAACAGTATCATTCATTGCTCGCCGCGCCGCGAAGGCTGATCTGGGTGGCTTCATAGGTCCCAACAGATTTTGGTCACACTCGTTTGACTTCTGTGCTCGCATAGCGATAATGATCGGTGCGGGCGTCTGATGGAGCAAGTTGAGGGTGCAGACAAGCACGTGAAACGTAAAACGTGAAACGTGAGGACTAACCGTGCTTCTGTTGGGCAAGGTCTCACGACCGCCGCCCGGCCCGGTTGTGAGACCTTCACCGAACGATGGACTTTGGGTTCACGTTTCACGACCCCAGGAGGCAAGACTCTGATTGTATGACAAAACTCGTTCTGTTCGACATTGATGGCACGTTGCTGGATTCAGGCGGTGCCGGCCGGCGGGCGATGATCACCGCGTTTGAGCAGGTGTTTGGCACTACGGGACCAATCGACGAATACTCGATGGCCGGCAAGGTCGATGCCCAGATCGTGATTGAGTTGATGACGGCCGCTGGCCTGCCCGGTCGGGCAATCCACGAACAAATGCCCACCTACTTTGCGACGTACACGGCGGAGCTACAGCGCATCATCGACAATCACGCCGTGCGGGCATACCCTGGCGTGATCGAGCTGCTCGACCAGCTCACGGCCCACCCAGGCGTCGTGGTTGGCCTGCTGACCGGCAACATCTGGCGCGGAGCGCAGGTGAAGCTTAAGGCCGCAAGCCTGGCTCATTACTTCGATGGCCTGGGGGCGTTCGGCGACGACGCTCTCAGCCGGCCGGAGTTGCCGGCCATCGCCGTGAAGCGCGCAGAGGAGACGCTGGGCCTGCGATTGCGGGGGCGGGACGTGGTGATCGTCGGGGACACGCCAGCGGACATCGAGTGCGGGCGTTCATTGGGGGTCAAGAGCATCGCGGTCGCCACCGGCCCCTACACCTGTGAGGGTATGCGGCCCCACGGTCCAGACCGCTGCTTTCCCGATCTGGCTGATACCGCAGCGGTCATGGCCGGCATTCTCGACGACTGACAGACCTCTCAGCGCCGGCATCGCTCTCAGGAGGGGGGCATCCGGGGATCAGGAGCGCTGGCGGGCAATCAGTCGCCGCCAAGACACTTCTTCAAGGCCGTCGAATTCTCCCGCTCAACGAAAGCTGTTACCTTATCGCCGGCCTGCAACTTGGTGTCACCGTGCGGAATGAACAACTGATGATCGCGATGAACCGATACGATGACGCAGTCCCTGGGCAGGGACAGCCGGGAGAGAGGCACGCCAATCGACGGCGAATCCGGCTCGATCTCCAGTTCTACAAATACAGGTCCCGTTCCGTCACCCATCGTGGCTTGCTGAGCCTGGTGTCGTAGCTCTTGCCGGCGCATCATTCCGACATTGTAGGCTTTCACAATATCTCGCCGGCGAATCACCCCTAGCAGCTTGTTGAGGTCGTCACGCGACACGACCGGCAGCGTACTTAGATCCCGAGGCCCCATTCGCTTGAGTGCTACCCACATCGCTTCGTCCGGGTATGCTGTCACCAGCGATCGTGTGGCAATCGCACCGGCTGTCAGGTCATCCCCGTTCTCCCGGGTGAGAGTTCGCTCAAGGTCCTGCAGGCTGACAATCCCGTACAGCGCACCGCTGTCGGTCACAACCGGAAAAGCGTTTTGGCGATCTCCCTGGAGACGCGTCGCGAGGTCATTCAGGCACATGCCCACCGGAACTGGATTGACCTTCGTGTTCATAACCTCGGATACACGGACGCTTTGCATAACGTCGATGTCGTGACCATGCTCCAGGCGAATGCCGCGACGGGACAGTTTCATCGTGTAGATCGATTCTGACTCCAGACGTTGAGCCAGCAGTGTCGCGATGACAGTGGAGAGCATGAGGGGCAGAATGATGCGATAATCGCCAGTCATTTCAAAAAGGATGATGATCGCAGTGATGGGGGCGCGAGCGCTGGCGGCGAACACGGCTGCCATTCCAACCAGGGCATACGCCCCAGGCAACGCTGTCATATCTGGACGTAACTGATGAACTACATCCCCGAAGCCCCCACCGAGCATAGCGCCCATGAAGAGGGCGGGAGCGAACACGCCACCTGAGCCACCGGAACCCAACGTCAATGACGTTGCAAGCACCTTGGCCAGGAGCAACAGGACAGCAGCGGTGAAAACAGTGTCGTTGTGGAGGACCACTTCGATGGCCTCATATCCGACGCCGAAAACTTGCGGCGCGAATAGACCGACGACACCAATGCCCAGCCCACCTATCACCGGTTTCAGATACTCGGGGAAGTGCCAGGCGTCGAAGATGTCTTCCAGGCGGTACAGTAATCGGATGAAAGCGACGCCGACGGGGGCCGCGATGATGCCCAGCAAGACGTAGAGCGGCAGCTCCCAGGGGCTGCGCAGGGCGTAGTCCGGCACGGAGAAGGCCAGGACGTCGCCGAGGAAAGCACGCGCAATCACACTGGCTGTGACGGACGAGATCACCACGGTGGAGAAGTGAGCTACGGTGAACTCCCCAATGATGATTTCGAGCGCGAAGAGAACGCCGGCCACCGGTGCGTTGAACGTTGCCGCAATACCTCCCGCTGCACCACACGCGACCAGGGTCCGAATGCGGTCATCGGACATGTGCAGCATCTGGCCGAGAGTCGACCCCAGCGCCGAACCGATCTGGACGATAGGTCCCTCCCGGCCGGCTGATCCCCCGGTCCCGATGCAGATCGATGAAGCCAGGGCCTTGATCACGACGACGATAGGCCGGATGCGACCACCCTTCAGGGCAACGGACTCCATTACCTCTGGCACACCGTGGCCTTTGGCTTCACGAGCGAAGCGATAAATCATCGGGCCTACGAATAGACCGCCGATGGCCGGCACCAACAGCACATAGTAGCGCCCCAGAAATCCGAGGGCCTGACGCCCTCCATCAAACGCTAAACTCGTAAAACCGTTGATCAGCCAGCGAAAGATGATTGCCCCGAAGCCGGCTCCCAGGCCAACTACCAGCGCCGTACCGGTAAGCACCGCCATCTCTGGCGGCTGAAGCGTATTCAACCACTCAACGAGCGGACGCGCCCATACCTGCAGATTGCGAAAGCGTGCTGTGCCGGCCTGGGCTCGTCCTGAGTTACTCATTGTCACCTCTGCTTTCCTCAACGTGGGTGTCGCCTGCGATGTACGCTGTCCTTCACACGAACCTGCATTTAGATCAATCGTTGCTGTTCGGGCTGTTCCTGATACTCGTGGCCCAGGTGCTCGTACGCCCGCCGGGTCGCAACGCGTCCGCGAGAGGTTCGTTCGATGAAGCCCAACTGTAGAAGATAGGGCTCATACACATCCATGATGGTGTCCGATTCCTCGCTGATGGAGGCGGCAATCGTCTCCAGTCCCACGGGGCCGCCACCGAACTTGGCAATAATCGACTCCAAAACCCGTCGATCGCCTTCATCCAGCCCCAGTTCATCCACGTTTAGCATATCCAGCGCTTCCTGGGCTACCGTGGCGGTAATCACGCCATCAGCGCGGACCTGGGCGTAGTCACGGACTCGGGACAGCAGGCGGATCACAACTCGCGGTGTGCCGCGCGCGCGCCGGGCGATCTCCCAGACGCCAGCGTCATCAATCGAGACGTCCAGCACCCGAGCTTTCTGACGAACGATTTGTGCCATCGCTTCATCATCGTAGAAATCCAGGCGGTGAATGACGCCGAACCGGCTTCGCATCGGCGCGGTGATCAAGGCCAGCCGCGTCGTGGCGCCGACGATGGTGAAGTGTTGGAGCGGCAGGCGCATGATCTTGGCGCTTGGCCCCTTGCCCAGCGTGATGTCGAACACGTAGTCCTCCATCGCAGAGTACAGGGCTTCTTCGACGACGCGATTCAAGCGGTGAATCTCATCAATGAAAAGGACGTCCGCCTTTCGTAGGTTCGTCAGGATCGCGGCCAGGTCGCCGGCGCGCTCAATGGCCGGCCCAGAGGTCACCTTGATGTCTGCTCCCATCTCGTTCGCAATAATGTGCGCCAGCGTTGTCTTCCCTAAGCCGGGCGGGCCATATAGCAGCACGTGGTCGAGAGCTTCGCCGCGAGCTTTGGCGGCTTCGATGGCGATAGACAGATTCTCCTTTACCTGCTCCTGTCCAATGTATTCTGCCAGGTAGCGCGGCCGAAGACGGACCTCCACCCGCTCCTCCTCCGGGCGCCGTCTGCGAGATACCATTCGATCCGACTCGTCGGCCACCGACTGACTCCGCTCCTTCCCACCCTTAACCTTTGATTGAATTGCGGCCACAGTGACACTTACGCTCGCGACGGATTGTCAAATCCGTCGCCCAGCGGCTGGATCTGGCGATCCAGCCGGAGCGAAGTGCGACTTTTACACTAATGCCTTTGATTAGTACACGAGCAATCGAACGATTGGTCGCAGCGACAATTATACCAAACTGAGAGAGAATTGAAAAGCCTTGACAGAATTGCAAAAACATGGTATAAGTCCCGCCGATTATGACCAACCGTTGGATGGGGATTACCATGATGAACACGAGCATAGCGCAGAAAGTAGAGACGCTTATCGGACAGCGCAATGACGTACTGGAAGAGATCGAGCACCTGCGGCTTGCTCTAAGTGCAGAAGTCGATCCAGCCGAAGACGAAGCAGACCCGGAGATCGTTGAACGAGAGAAGACATTGGCCGTCCTTCGAGCTTTTGAAAGAAAGCTTGATGAGATTGACCTGGCGCTTCGAGCTGCCGAAGCAGGCTCCTACGGCATCTGCGAGGTCTGTGGTCAACCCATTGATCCGGCGCGACTGAAGATCGTGCCGGAAGCCACGATGTGCGTGCGGTGTAAAACCGCGACGGAGCAGCGCATTCGACGCTGATCGGATGACATCGTGCCGCAGCGATGGGACAGCGAGTGTCCGTAGCGCCGGCCTATGGCGCAGGAGTCACCTCACCTGACCTCAGAAGGAGGTACGAGGGGTTGCACGTCTTTGCTGACCAGCAGCCCCTTTTTCATTTGGTAAACCAGACATGGCCCCCTCGTTAGTGTTCGCCGTCGCCTTCGTCGTGAGTCTGACTCTGACGCCGGCTGCCGCCCGGTTAGCGCGCCGGCTTCAGGTGGTTGATGTCCCGCGCGCGCCGAAGCACGTTCACGCGGACCCCACGCCTCGATGGGGCGGGCTGGCGCTGGCACTGAGTTTCTTCGCCGGCGTGACAGTGATCTACTGGCTGCATGGCACAGGCCGCATGCCCCAGCCCCGCGATCCGGCGGACTGGCTGCGACTGCGGGGTGTTCTGCTGGGGGCCGGCGCTGCAACCCTCTTCGGGGTCTACGACGACTGGCGGGAGTTGCCACCGTGGCCCCAGTTCGCCGCTCAGCTCGTCCTGGCACTGATTGCCATCTCGCACACGGTGTTCCTCGAACGGTTCTGGAATCCACTGAGCAACCAACTGGTCATCTTGCCGTTGTGGCTTGTCATACCCGTCACACTCTTCTGGGTGATGGGCATGATGAATACGGTGAACTTCCTCGATGGGTTGGACGGGCTTGCCGCAGGGGTGGCAGCGATTTCGGCGCTGCTCTTTGCGGTCCACAGTTACGCACGAATCGGCCAACTGGCCGTGGGCCTCTTCCCAGTGGCGTTGCTGGGAGCTTGTCTGGGGTTTCTGCCCTGGAACTTCTACCCGGCGCGGGTCTTTATGGGGACAGCCGGCTCAATGTTTCTGGGGTATAATCTGGCGGCGTTTTCGCTGATCGCGCCGGCCAAGCTGGCAACAGCCCTGCTCGTGCTCGGCATCCCTATCCTCGACGTGGCCTGGCAGATCATGATGCGCCTTCGCCACGGCCGCGCCCCCTGGCTGGCGGACCGCAGCCACCTGCACCACCGACTGTTTGACCTCGGTCTGTCACAGCGCCAGGTGGTGGTCGGGTACTATGCGTTCTGCGCCGGCTTCGGCCTGTTGGCCTTGGTGCTCACCAGCCGGCTGTACAAGCTGTACGCCCTGGGACTGCTGGGAGTCATTGTGCTGGGAACGCTGATCGTCCTTACG
>JBHHTZ010000110.1:0-9357 GCA_046753605.1 Anaerolineae bacterium | reverse complement strand
CTTTCCCGAGAACGATTCCCAATGTCATCATCAGATCAAACGAACGGCTCTCTCCTGGAAATCGAAGGACTATCAAAGGCATTCAAGGGCCTGCAAGCGTTGGAGGACTACCACTTGCACCTGCTGCCCTCGGAAATCGTCGGCGTCATCGGCCCCAACGGCGCCGGCAAGACGACAATCTTTAACGTCGTCACCGGCTTCTATTCACCGAGCGCCGGCACAGTCCTGTTCAACGGCCATGACATCACCTACTCACCACCGGAAGTTGTGACGCGCCTGGGGTTGGTGCGAACCTTCCAGAACGTGCGCCTGTTCGGCGACCTGACGGTTCTGGACAACGTGAAGGCGGCCCAGCAGTTGCACGTCCCACGTTCCCTGACGAGCACCATCCTCTCGCTGCCGGCCTTCCGGCGGCGGGAAAAGGATCTGGAAGAGAGAGCGCTGGCCCTGCTGGAAACCTTCGGTCTGGTGGATCGACGCACCACTCTAGCTCGCAACCTGCCGTACGGCGACCAGCGCCGGCTGGAGATTGCGCGCGCTTTGGCCACCGAACCTCGGGTTCTGCTGTTGGATGAGCCGGCCGCCGGCATGAACCCGCACGAGACCGACGAACTCCACCATCTCATCCTGTACATCCGCGAGCAGTTCAACCTGTCTATTGTGTTGGTCGAACACGACATGCACCTCGTCATGAACCTGTGCGAGCGCATCCAGGTTCTCAACTATGGTCGGATGATCGCTGAGGGCACGCCCGACGAAGTGCGCAACGATCCGCAGGTGGTGGAAGCCTATCTGGGACACGCGAATAAGGAACTGGCGGCCTGATGCTCCGAATTGACAACGTCCACGTCTACTATGGACACATTCACGCGCTCAAAGGCGTCACGTTGACCGTCCAGACCGGTGAACTGGTGGCCCTCATCGGGTCGAACGGGGCCGGCAAGTCCACCACCCTGAAGACCATCTCCGGGCTGCTTCACCCGCGAGAAGGTACCATCTACCACGAGGAGCGCCCCATCAGCGAGTTACGACCTCACGAGATTGTGGGGCTGGGCATCTCTCACTGTCCCGAAGGCCGGCATATCTTCGGCGGCCTGACCGTGGGGGAGAACTTGCGGTTGGGTGCTGTCCGCCGCCGCGACCCGGCGGGTGTCGAGCAGGACCGAGAGTGGGTTTTCTCCCTTTTCCCGGTCCTGAAAGAGCGGCTGAACCAGACCGGCGGGACACTGAGCGGCGGGGAGCAGCAAATGCTGGCCATCGCCCGCGCACTGATGAGCCGGCCCAGGCTCCTCCTGTTGGATGAACCCTCGTTGGGCCTTGCTCCCCTGTTGGTGGAGCGCATCTTCGATGTGATCCTGCAGATTAAGCAAAGCGGAGGCACCGTGTTGCTAGTTGAACAGAACGCCCGCATGGCTCTGGACGTGGCGGACCGCGCCTATGTGCTGGAGACCGGGCGCGTGACCCTGGAGGGGCCGGCCGCGGAACTACGGACCGATCCCGAAGTGGAGCGCGCCTACCTGGGCATCGAGCGCCGGAACGGGGGAAAGGCGTGAGTCCGGCCGAGTATGTGACCCAGCAGTTAATCAATGCCCTGAGCGCCGGCAGCGTCTACGCTCTCATCGCCGTCGGGCTGGCCATGGTCTTCGGCATCTTGCGGTTGGTCAACTTCGCCCACGGCGACCTGATGATGGTGGGGGCTTACTTCGCCCTCTTTCTTCTCACGGCCGGCGTCAACTTCTGGGTCGTCCTGCTGGCGACGATGGTGGCTGTTGCCATGGCCGGCGTCATCATGGAGCGCGTGGCCTATCGTCCCATCCGGGGCGCGGCCGACGTGGCGATGCTCCTGACCTCCTTTGCCGTCACCATTTTCCTGGAAAACGGGGTTATCCTGACCCTCTCGTCCCGGTCCCGCCCCCTCCCGGTTCCTGACTTTCTGACGAGAGTATATCACCCTCACGGGAATCTCTTCATCCCGGCTGTGAACGTCTGGGCCATGATTGCGGCAGTGGTCTCCATGGTGCTGCTGACTCTCTTCGTCACCCGCACCACTATCGGACTCTCCATGCGAGCTGCGGCCGAGGACTTGATGGCCGCCGAGCTGATGGGCATCAACATCAACACCGTCGTGGCGGTGGCCTTCGCCATCGGATCGGCCATGGCGGCCGTGGCCGGCCTGATCTGGGGCGTGCGCGCGGGCAAGGTGGACCCGTTCATGGGGTTCTACCCGGTGCTCAAAGCCTTCGTGGCCTCGGTGATTGGCGGCTTTGGCACCATCCCCGGCGCAGTTGTGGGTGGCTATGCCCTGGGTATTCTGGAAATCATGCTCCAGGCACTGCTACCCACGGCGCTGTCACCCTATCGGGACGCTTTCGTGTTCATCGTGCTCATCATCATCCTGCTGGTGAGACCAAACGGGATCCTGGGGGCGGCGGAGACAGAGACCGTATAGATGGCTGAACACTCTTCACCACAACACGTTCCTCCTGGGAGCGAGGCGCGGGCCGGCGAACTCCTGGCCCCACCGTTGCCGGCTGGCCGGCGTCCCCATGAGACCATCCTGAACCTGCTGCCGACACTCATCCTGGGGCTACTGCTGATTGCTACGATCTTCTGGGTCGAGCACGGCACCGGCAAGTACATCCAGCGGGTCGTCATCGGCATCGGCATTGACATCATCCTGGTGGTCAGCCTGAATCTCTCCAACGGGTTCACCGGTGTCTTTTCTCTGGGCCACATCGGTTTCATGGCCCTGGGGGCCTACAGTTCGGCCATTCTGACCCTGCCGCTGAAGGCCAAGGGGCTCAACCTGCCCGACTTGCCGGCCTGGCTGGCCGGGGTGCAACTGGCGTACCTGCCGGCGCTGCTCATCGGCGGACTGCTGGCCGCCATCGTGGGCTTCCTGGTCGGCTACCCCATGATGCGGCTGAAGGGGCACTACGTGGCTGTGGCGACCCTGGGATTCCTGGTCATCGTCCGCGTTGTCTTGATTAACGCCGACGCCTTCACCCGTGGCTCGCGGACCTTCTCCGGCGTGCTTCCCTACACGACGCTTTGGTGGGTCTACGGCTGGGCCGCGCTCACCGTCTACGTTGTGTGGCGCATTGTCCGCTCCCCGTACGGCCGTGCCATGCTGGCTGTGCGGGAAGATGAGATTGCTGCCCGCTCGATCGGCGTGAACGTGCTCCATGCCCGGTTGGTGGCCTTTTGCGTCAGCGCCTTTCTCACCGGCGTGGCCGGCGGGCTGTGGGCGCACTTCTTGACTTCTTTCTCCCCAAACTCCTTTTACTTTGTCGAGACCTTCGCCATAATCACCATGCTTGTGGTGGGAGGCATGGGCAGCATCAGCGGCTCGGTCATCGCAGCCGTCGGGCTGACTGCGCTATCGGAGCTGCTGCGCAACGCCGAACGGGGCGTCTCTCTGGGCCCGGTTCACCTGCCTCCCCTATACGGCCTGAGTCAGATTCTCCTGTCTGTCTTCTTTGTACTCGTCATGATCTACCGGCGCGAAGGACTGTTAGGGAGTCGAGAAATCGACATCGGTTGGATTTCCCGCCGCCTACGACAGGCAATTGCTTCGCCTGCACAGCGAGCACCCGAAAGGAGGTGATGTCACGCCCTCGAGGAAGCTGCAAGGGCGCAGGCCGGCGCCTGTGAAAGATGGGCGCATACACAACCAGCCGGCCGACGAATGAAGAGGTTTTTCCGAACATCGAAGGAAGGAGAAAAGAGGCATGAAAGCACGCTACATTGTGACCATCCTGGCGCTTCTGGTGCTGATAGCCACGGCTTGCAGTAGCGCCACGCCCGTTCCGCCCCCCGCAGCAACGTCTGCACCGGCGGAGGAGGCGCAGCCGGCAGCAACAGGCCCCATCAAGATTGGCGGGGCGTTCAACCTGACGGGCGCTCTCTCATCGCTGGACGTGCCGGCGGCCAACGGGGCCAAGCTGGCTCTCAAGGAGATCAACGCCGCCGGCGGCGTCCTCGGTCGCCCGGTGGAACTGGACATGTTCGATGGCAAGACCGACTCGGCCACCGTGGCCAACACCGTCACCCAGATGATCGAGTCCGACAAGGTGGCTGCCATCATCGGCTACACCGACTCCGACTCCGCGCTGGCAGCCGGCCCCATCGCCCAGCAGGCCGGCACGCCCTTCATCACGGCTGGGGCTACGTCCCCCAAGCTGCCGGCTCAGATCGGCGACATGATGTTCCTGGCCCCCTTCGGCGACAACGTGCAGGCCGCCGCCGGCGCCGAGTTCGCCGTGGACAAGTTCGGCAAGAAGGCCTACCTGCTGTGGGACAAGGGGACCGAGTACACCACCCTGCTGGCCGGCTACTTCAAGGAGCGCTTCGCCGAGCTGGGTGGCGAGATCGTGCTGGAGGACACCTACCAGTTCGGTGACAAGGACTTCTCTGCTCAGATCACCAAAGTGATAGCACTGTCGGAGCAGCCGGACTTCTACTACATCTCGGCCATGCCGGATGACATCGGGACCACGGTCAAGCAGTTCCGCGACGCCGGCATCACCGGTCCCATCGTCGGCGGCGATGGGTACGACACGCCGCTGCTGGTAGAAGTGGGCGGCAAGGCGTCGGATAACGTCTTCTTCACCACCCACGCGCTGATGGACGCCGAGATCGGCACCGACGCCATCAAGAAGTTCATCGCCGACTACAAGGCGGAATTCGGGAACGATCCCGAGAACGCCTTCGCCGCGCTGGGGTACGACACCATGCGGCTGATCGCGGACGCTGTGCAGCGGGCCGGCTCGACCGACGGCACAGCGATCCGGAAAGCCATCGAGGAGACGGCGGGCTTTCCGGGCATCGCTGGCCAGTTGAACTACTCAGCCCAGTCCCACGTCCCGCGCAAGGGCGTGACCATGATTGAGGTCAAGGATGGCCGGTTCACCCTGGCCAAGGAGATTGTGCCGGAGAAGGTGCCGCCGGCTGGCGGCGGCGTGGCGGAAGCTCCCCCTGCGCCATCGGGTGAGCCCATCAAGATTGGTGGCGCGTTCAACCTGACGGGCGCGCTGTCGTCGCTGGACGTGCCGGCGGCCAACGGGGCCAAGCTGGCTCTCAAGGAGATCAACGCCGCCGGCGGCGTCCTCGGTCGCCCGGTGGAACTGGACATGTTCGATGGCAAGACCGACTCGGCCACCGTGGCCAACACCGTCACCCAGATGATCGAGTCCGACAAGGTGGCTGCCATCATCGGCTACACCGACTCCGACTCCGCGCTGGCAGCCGGCCCCATCGCCCAGCAGGCCGGCACGCCCTTCATCACGGCTGGGGCTACGTCCCCCAAGCTGCCGGCTCAGATCGGCGACATGATGTTCCTGGCCCCCTTCGGCGACAACGTGCAGGCCGCCGCCGGCGCCGAGTTCGCCGTGGACAAGTTCGGCAAGAAGGCCTACCTGCTGTGGGACAAGGGGACCGAGTACACCACCCTGCTGGCCGGCTACTTCAAGGAGCGCTTCGCCGAGCTGGGTGGCGAGATCGTGCTGGAGGACACCTACCAGTTCGGTGACAAGGACTTCTCTGCTCAGATCACCAAAGTGATAGCACTGTCGGAGCAGCCGGACTTCTACTACATCTCGGCCATGCCGGATGACATCGGGACCACGGTCAAGCAGTTCCGCGACGCCGGCATCACCGGTCCCATCGTCGGCGGCGATGGGTACGACACGCCGCTGCTGGTAGAAGTGGGCGGCAAGGCGTCGGATAACGTCTTCTTCACCACCCACGCGCTGATGGATGCTGACATCGGCGCCGACGCCATCAAGAAGTTCATCGCCGACTACACGGCGGAGTACGGCAACCCGCCGGAGAACGCTTTCGCCGCCCTGGGCTACGACACCATGCGGCTGATTGCGGACGCCATCCAGCGGGCCGGCTCGCTGGATGGGGCAGCTATCAGGAAGGCCATCGAGGAGACGACGGGCTTCCCCGGCATCAGCGGTGAGCTGAACTACTCAGCCGAGTCTCACGTCCCGCGCAAGGGCGTGACGATGATCGAAGTGAAGGGTGGAAAGTTCACCCTGGCCAAGGAAATCGTGCCGCAGAAGGTGCCGGCGCCGTAGTGCAAGGGAGCACGGGGGCAGGGGAGCAGAGGTATCTTCTCCTCTGCCTCCCGGCGGAGATAAGGAGAGGTCAATATGCCCTTAAGGTCACCATGAAGCATGAAAACGATCCTTTTCGTTGGGCAAGGTCTCCTGACCGCCGCCGCACGGGGCGTCGGTCGGGAGACCTCACCCAACATCGGGAGTAATTTTCAGAGCAAGGGAGACGGAGACCGTTTTTCGTGGACCCGATTCTTGCATTTCTTCAACAACACTTGCCAGACTATCTCGCTGACCTGGAGGCGCTGGTCAATGTAGACTGTGGCACCGACCACAAGCCGGGTGTCGATGCGGTCGGGGAGATTATGCAGGCACGGTTGGAGGCTATCGGCTGCAGCGTCACCCGCTTCCCCCTGGCGGACTACGGGGACTGCCGGCTGGCAACCCTTCAGGGGTCCGGTCAGGTGCGCGTGCTGCTCATCGGGCATCTGGATACCGTGTATTCGATGGGCGCCGTGGCAGAGCGGCCGCTGCGCTTCGAGGGGGACCGGGCCGTCGGCCCTGGCGTGTGCGACATGAAGGCCGGCCTGCTGACCGGTCTCTACGCGCTAAAGGCCCTTCGAGCTACCGGCTTCGACGAGTTCGCTGAGATCAGCTTCTTTCTGAACAGCGACGAAGAAGTAGGCTCGCCCGTATCCCGCGCCCTGTACGCCGAGGCCGCCCGGCGCGCCGACGTTGCGCTGGTTCTGGAAGCCGCGCGCGCCAACGGCGACATCGTGGGCAGCCGGAAGGGGGGCGGACTGTACGTCCTGACGGTGCATGGACGAGCCGCTCATGCCGGCGTCGAGCCGGAGAAAGGCGCAAATGCCATCGTCGAACTGGCGCATCAGATCCAGGGGCTGGGGGGGCTCAACGGCCTGCACCCGGGTACGACGGTGAACCCTGGCATTGTTCAGGGGGGATCTCGCACCAACGTGGTGCCCGACCTGGCGCGGGTGGAAGTGGATGTGCGAGTGGGGACGCCGGAAGCGATTGATCCGCTGGATCAGGCCATCCGCCAACTGGCGGCGGCTCCGCAGGTGGCCGGCGCCCGAGTCGAAGTAGAAGGGGGCATACACACGCCGCCCATGCCCCACAGGCCGGCCATTGCCTTCCTGGCACGGCTGGCCCAGGCGGCCGCCCGCGACCTGGGCTTCGAGATCGGCATCGCTCACACCGGCGGCACCTCCGACGCCAACTACGTGGCCGAATCGGGAACCCCCGTGCTGGACGGTCTGGGTCCCATCGGCGGCCTGGATCACAGCCCCGGCGAGTACCTGGACGTAGACAGCATTGTCCCGCGTACGGCGTTGCTGGCGCGGCTGATTCAATCCGTGTGCCGCAACCGAGACTTTATCAGAGGAGTCACCACGACCGGCGAGGCCGGTCCGAATCATGGACGAAAACCGACGTGACGCGAGATGGCATCTCGCGCTACGGCTCTTTTTCATGAGGAGAGTACCATGACCCTGAACGACGTTCAACAACTCATTCAAGACAATGGCATTGAATTCATCCGATTTGAACAGACCGATACCCACGGCATCGCCCGTTCCAAGACGATTCCCAAGGCCCATTTCGAGTCATTTGCCACCAGGGGGCTGAATTTCCTGATGGGACAGCTCGGTTTCGACGTGCAGGCCGGCGTCGCCCCCGGCACCGGCTACCTGGAAGAGATCGGCTTCCCGGACAGCCGGCTGTTCCCAGACTTCGACACCTTTCGCGTGCTCCCCTGGGCCGACGCCACCGCCCGCGTCATCTGCGAAGCGCACTTCTACGATGGCCGGCCGGCCATGGCTCACCCGCGCGTGGTCGTCCGCAAGCTCCTGGACGAGCTGACGGAGATGGGCTACACGCTGCGCAGCGGCTTCGAGTACGAGTTCTACCTGGTGGACCGCGAGACGCATGAGCCACCCTTCCCCGGCATCCAGATCTTCGCCACCCTGCGCAACAACTTCGATGAGGACCTGGTCTATCATATCTTGCGCGGGATGAGCGCGGTGGGCGTAGACATCATCACCGCTAATGCCGAGTACGGCCCCGGACAGATGGAGATCAATTTCGCGCCGGCCGATGGGGTGACGGGAGCGGACAACGCCTTCACCTTCAAAAACGGTGTGAAGGAAATCGCCCAGCGGAACGGCTACATGGCCACTTTCATGACCAAGCCGTACATCGACCAGAGCGCCTCCGGTTGCCACTACCACCAGAGCCTGTTCCACGCGGACTCTGGCCGGAACGCCTTCGACGATCCCGACGGACCCGATGGCCTGTCCGACGTGTGCCGGCATTTCCTGGCCGGCCAACTGGCCCACGCGCCGGCGATGAGTGCCCTTGTTGCGCCCACGGTCAACTGCTACAAGCGCTACAAGCTGTACAGCTTCGCGCCCACCAACGCCACATGGGGCCACGAAAACCGGACCGTCGGCATTCGCGTGAAAGGAACGCGGGGCAAGGGCACCCACATCGAGAACCGGACGCCCGGTGCGGCTTCCAATCCGTACCTGGTGATGGCAGCTTCCCTGGCCGCCGGCATGGACGGCATCCGACGCAAGCTGGAACCGCCGGCTCCGGTGGACGGCATGGCCTACGGCCTGGAGGACGTGGTGGACCTTCCCCAGAGCCTGGACGCGGCGCTGGAGGCCCTGGAAGCGGACGAGGTGATGACCCAGGCCCTGGGCGACGAATTCGTCAAGCTCTTCCTGGCCGTCAAGCGGCACGAAATCGGCAAGGCCCGCGAGGCCTGCGGCGACGACTACGGCACGCCGGCGTTCAACGAGCGCGTGGACGCGTGGGAAGTGGCCGAGTACTTCGAGTTTCTGTAAAACAGACTCCCGAAGTCTGAATGAAGTTTGAAGAATAAATCGAGGAACCAACACCTCTATTATGTCATTCCGAACGGGGCGTTAGCGGAGTGAGGAATCCCTGAGACTGTACGTAAAAAAGGCGAATTTCGCTGGGGAAGAAGCCAATCTTCTCCTCGAGGGTGGCGATTCACTTACCAACGAGTCCCGTCTCTTCTTGCAAGGTGATAGGGATTCCTCACTCCGCTAACGCTCCGTTCGGAATGACATTATGCGCGCGGGCTGAGATGCAGTTGCTCACCTCGATATCCCGATTGTTTTCTCAAGTTTCACACAGACTTCGGAAGTCTCGCAAGGAGAACACCGATGTCGAATGACCTGAACGCTGTTGCAGCCTCCATCCAGACCCAGGGCATCCGATGGGTGCGCTTCATCTGGTCTGACAACGCCGG
>JBHHTZ010000109.1:0-9376 GCA_046753605.1 Anaerolineae bacterium | reverse complement strand
CCAATACCCAATACCCAATCACTTGAAGATAGGACTGTGAAGCTGAGGACGAAATGGCTGAATCATACGACGGCTATCGATGCAATGGGTGTGGCAACCAGGCTACTGCGCGGATTCGCCGGCTCGGCGGTTTCGAGCGCATTGCCCTTGCCGAAGACCCGCAGGATCCCAACTACGGATTATACTACGTGGACACGGTCTACGTCTTGAACTGTGAAGAGTGCGGCCACCGCCAGGAATGGATTCACAAGCGGTGGCCGTTCAACACGCTGAGAGAGGCGCAGCGGGAGCTGGACAGCGCTTACCTGAGCAAGGGGTAGAATGCCTACCCCGTCGCCATGAGACACCTGCTGATCGCAGCCGGCACGTCCTCGGTGCCTGCCACCCAGGAGAACCGCCCGCGACCCTCCCTGGCCAGGCTCGCGATTCTCATGCCGTGGTAGCTGTTCCGCCGCTGATAGTACGTGAACTCGTCGTAGGTATCTTCGAAGATCAGCGGCTCCTGGCAGCCGATGACGTGCAGGCTGTCGAAAAGCCGGGCTGCACGGAATGGGTCGCCGCCATACGTCCAATCCCCATCGGTGATCAGAATACCGATCTTCTTGTCCGCGTTGCGAATCTCACCGACGCCCAGCTCCAGAGCAGCTCGAATATTCGTGTACCCATTGGCTTGCAGTGACAGTATCTCGCCGGCGATCTGCGTGGGCGATTTGTGCATGGATAATCTCTTCAGTACCCAGGCCCGCGTGCTGAATGCCACTACGCCGTAGTTCTGCCTGAAGTGCAACGCGATCACGGCTGCTGTGAGGGCGGCCATCGCAATCTTGGTGCCCGTCATTGAGTTGCTGTGGTCCAGCATGACGACGCACGCCTTTTGCTCCGGCGGGCGGGCCAGAACCACCAGATTCTCCTCAAGAGGCTGCGTGGGGTGATCGATCATTCGCTCCAGCGTGGCATCCACCTCGATTTCGTCGGATTCAAAGGCGGCCTGAACCTGGCGCAGCCGGCCACTCTTGACCCCCAGGCCGGCGATTTTCGAGGCTATCTGCACAATCAGCCGGCTGGCATACCGCCGCGCAATCTCTTGCAGTTCGGGGTCCAGGTCGCGGCTGATGTAGCCATACAGGTCCAGAATGTCCGGGCTGCTCAGGATTTGCCTGGCGAACTCCCGATGAGCGTGCAAGTAGTCAACGACCTCCTCAGGGCGCGACCGTACCGTCTGTTTCAGTTGCTTCGTGATCTCTCGCTCGGTGCCGCCGATCCAGCCGGAAGACCAGCGCGTGCCGGCATCGCGGGACGACCGTGCAGCAGCGCCATCAGACTGCTGGTCTGCGGACTGCTCATCCACGTCATCCCGCTGGTCTTTTTTTGGGTTGTCAGACCCTCCCCCGTCTCCATTGTCATCCTCGCCATCGGGGTTGCCCGGCTCCGGCTCCTCTTCCTTGAATTCGGGTCGGTTCAGAACGCTGCGCAGAATCTCTTCCAGGATTTCCTCGGAACTGCGCTCCGTTGTCTCGTCCAGCCAAATCTTCCCGCTCATCGCCGACAACATGGCCGGCCTGAGTTCTTCGACCTCGTCTGTCTGTGACTCATCGCCGGAGGACGGCTCCAGCCCCCGCCGTAGCACCTGCGCGATGGCAACCATATCCATCGCTCCGCGCACGGATGCGCCCTGCTTGACCTCTCGGTGCCGGCGGGTTTCCCGCGCCACGCGCACCGCGATGTGTACCAGGCGCTCGTTCGCCGCTTCCGACTTCTGCCGAACGATCTCCCGTTCCTCCAATTCTCCCTGGTAGCCCAAACTGATCCTGCAAAACCGATCGTAGATTGCCCGGCTCAACCGCATCGTCCCTACGTCATCATACGGGTTCTGGGCACACACCACCCGGAAATCCGGCGCCGCCTTTACCACTCCGTAGCGTGGGATGGCCAACTCTCCCTCCTCCACTGCCGTAATGAGCACATTGGCCGTATCGGCCGGCACCCGGTTGAACTCTTCGATGTAGAGAATGCCACCCTCCATTGCGCGGGTGAGCGGGCCTTTCTCGAAATAGTCCCGCCGGTAGTCATCTGCCATGACTTTGGAGGGGTTGAAGTGCCCTACCAGCTTGGACGGCGTCAGGTCCACGTTGCCCTCCACGATGTAGAAGGGGATGTTGGCAACCTCCGTCACTGTTCGCAGGATGGTGGACTTGGTGGTGCCTGGCGCGCCCTCCAAGATCAGGTGCTTGCCGGCGTCCAGAGTCGCCAGGATGTTCTTGATCTCCTGCTCACGGGCCACGATGTGGCCTCTGATTTCCTCATAGTACTCCAGCATTATTGATCTTCTCCGAAAACAGTTGGCTAGTTGGCTGGATGGCCGGGTAGCTGAGCACTCTGCAAGCCAACAAGCCATCTAGCCATCTAGCATTTTCGTGTTTCAGGGTGTCCCACCCGGACATGTTGACTTCTCCGATACACGTCACACCGCGTAATCGCCGCCGGCACATCCTCGATGCTCTCCACGTACGCGAAGCGGCCTTCTTTCGCCAGGCGCTCGATTCGCAAATCGTAGTGCCGCTGGCGGCTGTAGTGGACATACTCCACGCCTCCACCCCGGCCAGGCTCGGCATCCGGAACGGATATTGATCGAGGGTGCTGAGGACACCAGCGGTGTGATTTTCTAGTGTACCACAACCGACACGCTGTGTCAACGGGGCGGCACGAAAATGCTGGATGGCTGGCCCCGTGCCGGGGCAGGCAGGCACAGGTGGCTGAGCATACTGTAAGCCATCCAGCCATCCAGCCATCTAACCATCTAGCCAACTTTCCCCGGAGCAGTGACCTTCGGGCAGAACATCTCCAGGCCCGCCGGCCACGTACGCCAAAACGCGCGAGCCGGGCCCTGATCGACAGGTACCCGGCTCGCGCGTGGCGTTCTCGCGTGAGAAGCTCAGCTATGCCGGCGTTGTGAGGTCCACCAGATCGAGGTGCAGCACCGCCAGGTCGTGATACTTTCCGTCGAGGTCGATGATGTTCTGCTCAAACACGGCGACTTTTGTGAAGCCTCGTTCCTCGAATACTTCCATGGCTGCCGTCGCGTCCGTTGGGAGCTCGACGTACGCCCGATCGAGCCCTTCATCGGTAGCGACATCGACCAATTCGTCGATGAGTCGCGAGGCCAGGCCGATCTCGCGGAATTCGGGATCGACCACGATCCGCAGGCTGCCCAGATGCCGGCGCCAGCCTTCCCTGCGCCGGTGCAGGGTCGCGTCGGCGATAATCCGGCCATCCGCCTCGATCACAAGCGGCAGCACACGGTCGTAGTTGAGATTCTCGATCCAGCCATCGATGACCCGGGGGCTCTTCACATCTTCCTTCAGGAAGCTGAGGTCGCTGTCCGGGATACGTTGGAAGAAGGCGACCAGCCCATCTCGATCATCGGCCGTCATCGGCCGCACTGTGACCTGAACACCCCCGCTGAGGTTCCAGGTCTTGGGATAGTCGGCCAAAAGGGGTTGTACTTTCGTCGCAAGCATTGTCTCTTTCCTCCTGTAAGTGACATCTTTGTCCCTTGCCGGCGTCCACTTCGACATTTTCATGATACCACACCAAGGTCCAAAGGTGATCAAAAAAGGGTCAAAAACAGGTGTCATTGGGAGGGAAACGGGCAGGGCCCTCCGTGACGGGAGGGCCCTGCCTGATATTTGGGTAGGCTCGGCTGCTAGTGAACCACCAGGACCGGGATGTCAGCCTTTGAGACGACGCTCTGGCTCACGCTGCCCAGCAGCCGGCTGGCGGTGCCAGCGCCTCGTGCCCCGATGACGACGACATCGCAACGGTTGGCCTTGGCCAACTCCAGAATGCCATCGGCGACGAGACCCTGCGCGACCTTTCCGTGAGCGGTGAGGCCGGCCTCCTTCAGTCGGGCGGTGAAGTCATCCACCAACTTCTTGCCCACCTCGAACTGCTCCAGCAGTACGTCGCTGGGCTCGCCGAAGAAATCCCTGTCCCAGGCTTTCTGCTCCGGCGTTTTCTCCGGTCTCGGAATGCCGACAACCTCAACGTCCTGAGCAAATTGCTCCGCGGTCTTCAGCGCTGCCGGCACGCCCACAACATCCACGTCGTGGGCAGCCTGCTCCGGGGTCTTCAGCGCTGCCGGCACGCCCACAACGTCCACGTCGTGGGCAGCCTGAGCTGGAGTCTTCAGCGCTGCTGGCGCGCCCACAACGTCCACGTCGTGGGCAGCCTGAGCTGGGGTCATCTCGCCGGCCTCCACGCCGAATCGGGTGGGGGTTCGCTTGACCACGTGGGTGACAATCACCTCCGACCCGAACCGCTCGCTCAGCACCCTGGCGTAGTTCAAAGACTGCTCCGAGTGCGGCGAGCCATCAACAGCCAACAGAATACGGCTAAACATGTTCATTCACCTCCACTTCATTGTGGAAAACGCCACTCAACGCGAAACCTTCTTCAATCTAAGAATAGCGCGCCAATGTCCTACTGCGGTCCAAACTGGGTCTGTTTCCGGTCCAAATGAGCAGCAGCAGTTTTTAAGGTACCTTAAGGGAGAAGCCCTTGACAAATCAGGGCGATTTCCGTATAATGTGTTCAGTCAATAAGGAATCGTTTCCAAACTCTCACCTACAACGATTCAATCACCACATTATTCCAGAGAACCGCTCAAAAGCTGGCTTCCGCGCCAGGCCCTGCATAGAGTGGGGCTGCGCATGAGGCCTTAGGCAGCTTATAGTACTCACCGTCGCAGAGACTTTCAGGGAATGGCTGTCGTAGTTCGGTTGTGCCTAACGGTTGTTTGTTAGAGTGCGTGCGCTAGTTGAGTTGGTGTCCGCTGGATCTCCAGTAATCATTTCCAATTGTGTGTGAGACGGCAGCGAGCTTTGCCGTTGCCGTTCCTCATTGAGTTGAATCACCTTTCATCAGCAAGGAGGTAATCCGAAAGGGGGTGGGGCCCGCCGCGTATTCCACAGACGAGATTCTTCTTTCATCTTCAATTGTGATCGTTTTCGTCACTCATTCATCAGGAGGTAATTTCTCATGGCAGAACGCAAGCTCGCAAATCCCGCTCCGTTGGGTCTGGGCGGATTTGCCCTGACCACGTTTGTGCTCAACGTGCACAACGCAGGTATCATTGACATCGGCGCAGCGTTGCCCCTGGGTCTCTTCTACGGTGGCCTGGCGCAGCTCATCGCTGGGTTCCTGGAGTTCGCCACCGGCAACACTTTCGGTATGACCGCCTTCGCATCCTACGGAGCCTTCTGGATCGCCCTGGCGTCGATGGTGATCATGGAAACGAACGGCTGGATTACCGAGGCGCAACTGGGTGGCTGGCTGCTGTGGACGCTCATCGCCTGGACCATCTTCACCGCGGCCATGACCTGGGGCACGTTCGGGCTTGGCAACAGGACACTGACGGTAGTCTTCGTTTCACTACTGGTGCTGTTTATCTTACTGGACGTCCATGTGGCCACTGGTAGCGTTGCCATCGGCCACATCGCCGGCTGGGAGGGCATCTGGACCGCCTTCACGGCGTGGTATCTGATGACGGCAGAGATCGTGAACGGCGCCTATGGCCGTGATGTGCTGCCCATCTGATCCCCGGAGCGACAGCCTCGGCGCCTAAAGCGCCGACAAGGTAAGGCTATCCAAGAGACAGGGGGCTGTGCCCCCTGTCTCTTCGTCTGTGAGCGTACGGCCAGCAATCTGGTAATGACATCAGCGTGGCCAGAACCCGTTGGTAGTAACGACTTCAGCCGCTTCCAGCGAAGGATGAAGATTGACAAACTAATCGGGTAATGGGCGGTGCATCTCAGCCGGCGACCGCACGGGCATGAAGTGCCCGTGCTACGCAGCAGCGCCCGATGAATCGGGCTTTCGGCGCCTTACCGAGCGGGAAAGCCCCATTGATGGGGCGCAGCTTCGTAGCCCGCCGACTTCATCGGCGGGCGGGCGACGCCGGCGAGATGAATCTCGTTTGGCGAAACATTACCTGATTAAGTTGTCAAACTTCATAAGTCGCGACTACGCCTAACCGGAAGTGGTCACACTCTAACGACAATCCCGTCAGGAGCAATCTATCTGTGCAAACGATTACGAATGAGGCCTATCTGCGCCGGCGCGTGCGCCTCGTGTGGCTGCTGTCCGTCGGCGGCATTGCGGTGATGATCGCGGGAGCAATTCGCTACTACCGGGGGGGAGGCCCGGTTATCACGCCGGTTGCCTTGATCCTCGGCGGTCTCATTGTCGGCAACATCGGGCTGTTTCTGGGCCGGCGATGGCTGCGCAAACCGAGAGCGGATGAGACGCTAAAGAACGCCCTCGGCGAAATGGGCCGGCAGTATCGCCTGTACAACTACACCCCTCCTTCGCCCCACCTGCTCATCTCCCCCGTCGGCCTGTATGTGCTGACCGTTCAGCGGCAATATGGGAAGATCACTTGCAATGGGGATCGCTGGCGGCGCAGTGGCCACTGGCGGCGATCCCTACTTGAAATGAACTTCGAGCGACTGGGGAACCCCACAAAACGCGCTGCCAGAGAGGTGGCCCGCGTCCGAGAATTCATCGCCCGCGAACTGCCCGACCAGGAGGTGCCCGTTCAAGGCATGGTTGTGTTCGCGCATCCACAAGCCCAAGTGGAGGCTGTGGACTCTGTGATTCCTGTTGCTCACGCGCAGGACCTGAAGACCGCGCTGCGGGAGATAGCGAAAGAGAAGCCCGGAAGCCTCCGCCGTCGCCAGCGGCAGCAACTGGAGAATGTTCTGGATTCCTTCGCCGGTCGAGGGTAGGCCGGCTACCCCTCAGACAAAGATAGCGCCCCTCGTCCGCCCCAGCGCCGGCCGCGGGCAGGCGGCCCCCGGTGGCGGTGTCGTAGGCGCCGGCTTCCACACTGAGACCCGCCGGTCGGCGCGGCCACGTCGATGGGCAACCGATGGCAAGCGGATAAGCGGAGGGACAGTCAGGCTGAAGCGGGTAGCGAAACTGCCCTACGTGCGGAGTTTAGCAGTGTCAAGTTAGAGAGAGGCTTGTGATCGGCAATGCCTCGGCTTCCAGGCGCGACAGGTTGATGAGCCGGCTGGCATGGTCAATGTCGATACCCACCAGGCGCCCATTGGCGTCGAAGTCCAGGACCACACCAGGAGCAACCTCAAGTGAATCCACGCTGTCTCTCTCCGAAAGGTCAATGTAAAGCGAATCAGTCTCGGGATAGTAATGAAATTTCATTCGTCTTCCTCCTCAAACCCCCGGTCAGGAAAGGCGTTGTGTACCGTCTCGCCGTCCTCCAGCGTCACCACCCGCAGGTACTTCCCAAGTTCCGGAATGAATATCCAAAAGCGGATTCGACCGTCGGGTTGCACTTCTTGACGCACCGGATCTAGCAACGCCCGCTCACACCATTCCCGTTGGATGTAGGGTCGCTTCCGAAGCACCTGTTCTTCAAAGTAGCGAGTTGTCTTCATGCGCCAAGGACCCGTTCTATGGATTCTTGTAGTTCATATTCGCCCTGATTATACTGGCTCTACGCGGATTCGAGGGGTACACCGAACCCTAGCACAGATGGCCAACTTTGTCCCCCCATATCTGGGTCTATCAACCTTCCTACGCCCAGATATAGAGGCAGGTGGGGAAGAGGTGGTCCTTCTCGAAGTTCTACCCCTCGAATCCGCGTAGACCCATTATACTCAGATAGTGATGTCTTAGCAATTCTAGCCTCCAGAGATACAGGTCGCACCCCACGCACGTGCAGGGTGTGTGCTAGCCGTTGCCGTCACAATCGGGTTCTTCACCGACCACTTTCCCGAGCAGAATCCGCCGCCCCTCCGTATCCGCCCCGTCGCCGGCCACGGGCAGCCGCTCACCCGTAGCGGTGTCATACAGCCCGAGTTCGATCTGGTACTCGCCGGCCGGCGCGCTGGGGTCGAGCGCCAGGGGGTGGCGGTCCACGATGACAGTGTCGGCAGGCCACTGGGTGGTGGGGATGGCTCCCATCAGCGGCTCGCTGTCGTGGCCGGCCCACACCGGCCCACTGGTGGCCGGGTTGTAGGTAGTGCCCAGCAGATGGGCAAAGACGGTCAGCCGGCGGTTGATGGGCGTCGCGGTCCGCCAGAACAGGTCAAGGTAGATGGTCTGCCCAGGGTTCAACACCTTGACCGGCTTCCCCTTCGCATCTCGCAGCCGGTAGCCCAGGAACTGCGCGTTCTCGCCGACGCGGCTGTTCATCACGTGGTCGGGCTGAGCGTCGCGCGCCGGCCCCCGTGTGCGATTCACCACCAACTCCCCGAAGGCCGTGTCCGGTCCACCCATATCGAAGCGATAGCGGCCGGCCGGCACAGCCTCGGACACGGCGAATTCGACACGCCGGCGGATCACCGCGCCGGCGCTGGCCGGCAACTCCAGCGTCTGCTGGGCCAGCGCCGTGTAGCCGTCGGGAACCCAGCGCACGATCAGCGTCGCCGGTGTTGAGGTTTGGACATATACCCCAACTCGAACGGTATCACCGGGGCGGAATTCCTCTGTCGTAAGGTCGTAGCCCAGGATGTGGGCGGAGTCCGAATCGACATCCAGGGGGGCCAGCCACGGGGCGTCGGGCACGGCGGGTTCGCCTTCGGAATCTGCGTAGAGGTGCAGGGCGTTGTGGGCGAAACCCAGGCTCAGCGTGCGGACGCGGTGGGCGTTCAGCCAGGCTTCGGCCAGGCCGGCGGGGTCCTGCAGCGGGCCGTTCACCCACGCCAGCCAAACCCGCTCGTGCTGCGCCGCGATGGGGGCCAGCTCCGCCTGCACATTCTCCTCGGTGATCTTCGATGCGCCGGCCGGCAGTTGATACACCGGTGGACGCGCCGGCCCATTCTCGAAGGTGCGGTCGTAGTAATACAGAAACACAGGATACCGATTGCCCGACACTAGCGCGACAGCGTCGCCCGGCTGCGCGTACGCTCGAATTGTCTGGGTCATGGTTTGCAGGTCGTCGCGCAGGTAGCGGTCCTTGTAGTGGGTCGGCAACGTCCATAGAAAGATTACCAGCACGACGGCCAGCGCGCCAACGCCGGCCGGCCTCCAGCGTCGCCACAAAGCCCGGATGCTCCAGGCCAGCAGGATGTAGACCGGGGCGGCGAAGGGGAGAAGGTAGCGGGCTTCGACGCGCGGTGAGTAGAAGATGGAGCGGGGTTGGGTGATGAGCCAGACGAGGAGGGGAGGGGTGAGGGCGAAGAGCCAATTGTTAATTGTCAATTGTGAATTGTGAATTGTCAACGGGGTATTGGGTATTGGGTATTGGGTATTGCGTATGGCGTAGAGGATGCCGAGGAGAGCGATGGTGGTGATGAGGGCGGTGGGGAGCCAGGCGTTGTTCAGGTTGGTGGAGATGCCGGTTGCCAGGAGG
>JBHHTZ010000108.1:0-9384 GCA_046753605.1 Anaerolineae bacterium | reverse complement strand
CGGGCACTTCATGCCCGTGCGGGCGCCGGCTGAGAAGCAACACCCTATTACCGGACTATTCTCTCAAGGTTCGTAAGTCGTTGCTACGAGTCAAATATAGCCTTCTCTACCGGACACTTTTGGCACAGGCGTACCCAAATGAGACGAAGCGAGCGCCGATTGAGCGCCGTCCTGAGCCTGTCGAAGGATAGCGTAGCGTATCGAAATCAAGCGAGCGGCTTTACAGGCAACCCGCTTGGCCTCGATACGTCGCTTCGCTCCTACTCGGCCGGCGCTGGACGAAAAGTGTCCGGTAGCAAAATATAGCCTAACGACGGAGTTTCCGTCAAGGCCAGAATCAGGGAATTCCCATACGGTTGGGTAGAAAAATGGCGGGATTTCCCCATAGACATTGGCCGGCTGGCGCGCTATCATCAATCCCACAGCAGCACAGACCAGAGTCCAGAAACCCGAAATCACATATCTGGCAGGAGGGAGATCAAAATGACGACAGTCCGTATTGACAAGTCCTCGGCGATATTCTACATTCGGCCGGCATCGGAGCGGTATCAAGGATGTTACTACTTCTGCCCCACGTGCGCAGATGCTCGTGGGGCCGGCTTCCTCTATCTGGAGGCCAGCCGGGCCTGGGAGCCGTGCCGGCACGACCGCCATGCAGCAGTTCCCACCCTGAGGCCGAATATGGAACTGCGTGAATTGTTCGACGCCTTCATACAGGATCTGGGAGACGTGCGGCGGAACGAGCTGTACAGCCAGGAGCAGGACGTACTGTCCCCCGACGATCCACGCCTGTTGACTGCTGAAGAGCGCCGGCAGTGGGACCAGCGAGTTCAAGATGCCAGGATTTGGCTGGCTGAGCAGTGGCGACTGGCCCTTAATGACCGGCCTAATGACCTGGGATGGACGGCAAGGGATGTTTGGGGGGCGCGACGGGACGAAAGGGGCAACTACTCAATTCATAAGCCGGAGGATACGGAGTTTCTATGGGCAGAGGGGTAGCAAGCGTGTAGAGGCTTTTTCTGCTCCAGAGGGCCGGCGGAAACACACCGTTGGCCCTCTGCCTTTGCTGCAGTGCTTTTCAGCACCCGCGCGTTATCTAGCTAACAGCACCAGAGCCCACACACATGGTATATTAAGTCTACCGTATCATCCTGCCCGTGTGTGTTCGGCCTTCTCCAGTCAGGTGGGCAGGAGAGGGCCATTTTGTGTCTTTGGGTGCTGTTATGCAATTGGAACTGGCCCCGGTCCAGGGCTACCGCGAGCTGTGGGGTCGCCGGCGTGATGAGCTGGCGGCGCTCCTGTGGCTGTCGAACGAGCTGCTTGCCAGCCTTGAGCCACGTGACATAATGAACTGCGCGACGAAGGTCGCGGTGGAGGTGTTGGACGCCGACCGCTGCAGCATCTTCCTGCCGGATCCGCTCAGTGGAGAGCTGGTTCTCCAGGCCGGCCATGGCTGGGGGCCTGAGCATTTCGGGAACTTCCGCCTCAAGTTCGGACTTGACAGCGCTGCGGGGTATGCCGTCGCCGAGCGCACGCCTGTCGTAGTGCCCGACATGGCTCACGAGGATCGCTTCAGTGTCCCGGACATGTTCATCCAGCAGGGACTGCGCTCGGCGCTGAGCACGCCGATGCTTATCGAAGGCCGGCCCATTGGCGCAATGCTGATCAACACCTGTGGTGTCCGCCGGTTCACCGAGGCCGAAGTCAAACTCCTCAGTCTCATCGCAAACCAGACCGCCATCGCTCTGGAAAATGCGCGCCTCTACGATGCTGCCCAGCATCGAGCCCAGCAGTTCCGCCTGATCAACGAGGTTGGGCGACGGATTACCTCGATTCTCAATGTGGATGAGCTGATGAACGAGGTGGCCCGGCTCGTCCAGGAAACTTTCGGCTATTACAATGTCAACATTGGTCTGCTGGAAGGGGATCATCTGGTGATTCGAGCCAGCGAGGGTGGGTATGAGGCCGGCGCATCTCCGGTGGGCTATCGAGAACGTGTCGGCTGCGGTGTTGGCATTGCCTGTTGGGTCGCCGAACATGGCCGCCCGTTCCTGGTGAACGATGTCAGCGTCGAGCCTCGTTACCAATTGTTGGAGGCTCTGCGCTGCACACGGGCAGAACTGGCCGTGCCCATCAAGATCGGCGACAGAGTGCTGGGAGTACTAGATGTCGAGAGTGACCAGGTCAATGACTTTGACCCACGGGATATCCCGCTACTCGAAAGTTTGGCTGCTCAGGTGGCCGTGGCGCTGGAAAACGCTCGGCTGTATGAGGCGGAGCAGCACGCGCGGCAATCGGCGGAGACGCTTCAGGAGACGGCTCGCATTCTGACAGCGACGTTGGATCTGGAAGAGGCTCTGGGACGCATTCTGGTCGAACTCAAGAAAGTGATCGCGTACGACAGTGCCGCTGTGCTTCTGGTTCGGCATAGCCGGCTCGCGGTGGTGGCGTCGCAGCATGTCGCAGACGTTGACCCGAACATGGGTGTCCTGCTGCCCATCGATGACCCCTTCTTTCAGCAAGTGAGTCGGACGGGACAGCCGGTTGTGCTGCAGGATGCGCAGGCTGATCCCCGATTCACGGGCGCCGGCCAGACCGGGTACGTCCGTGGCTGGGTGTGCGCCCCGCTGACTGTCAAAGACAGCGCAATCGGCTGTCTCACCGTCGATAGCCGGCGGGTAGGCGCTTACGACGACGCCGATGGCCGGACGATTGCGGCGTTCGCCCGGCAGGCTGCCATCGCCATTGAGAATGCCCGACTGTGGAACGAGTTGCGCCGCAAGGAGGAGATGCGAGGCTGGCTCATCGAAAAGATCATCAGCGCCCAGGAGGATGAGCGCCGGCGCGTGTCGCGGGAGCTACATGATGATGCCGGCCAATCGCTCACGTCATTGGCGATGTTGCTGCGGGTCGTGGAGGAGCAGGCGCATGGGCTGGCCATTGAACCTCAAATCTCGGAGGTGCGGGCACTCACAAGCACGGTTCGCGATGGCGTGCACCGCCTGGCCCAGGCGCTGCGGCCCAGCACCCTCGATCAGATGGGGCTCGTCGCAGCCGTGCGCCAGCAGGTTCGGCAATTGCAGCAGCAATTCGATGTGGAGGTCAGTTTTCGGGCTGACGGTTTCGATCAACACGGTCACGACGAGGCATCTCGACTGCCCTCCCAGGTTGAAATCACGTTGTACCGCATTGTCCAGGAAGCGCTGAACAACGTGATGAAGCATTCGAACGCAGATCAGGTGGCCGTTGCGCTCTTCAATCGAGGCGACAGAGTTGTCGCGACCATCGCAGACAACGGTCTGGGCTTCGATGCAGATGCCGTGCTGCAATCCACTAAACAGCGTGGCCTCGGCCTTCTGGGCATGCAGGAGCGCACGATGCTTCTCGATGGCAAGTTGGTTATCGACTCTGCGCCCGACGAGGGAACGACGGTGTGTGTGGAAGTGCCGTTGGTAACAATGGGGGAGGTTCCAGGATGAGCATTCGGGTACTGATCGTGGATGATCACGCGCTGATGCGGGCCGGCCTGCGAGCCCGGTTGGGCTCGCAACCCGACATCGAAGTCGTGGGTCAGGCGGCGTCAGGGATCGAAGCTGTGCGCAGCGCGGAGGAGTTGCAGCCTGACCTCATTCTGATGGACATTTCGATGGCCGGCCTGGATGGTGTGCAGGCCACGCGCAAGATCAAGAGCATGATGCCAGATGTGAGGATCATAGCTCTGACGATGCACGAGGATGAGAGCATCGTGCGCGGTGTGCTCAAGGCGGGTGCGTCGGGCTATGTCTTGAAGCGCGGCGCAGAGGATGAGCTGCTGGTGGCCATTCGGGCAGTTCATCGCGGTGAGGCCTTCATTCATCCTTCGCTGACTCAGTCGTTTATTGATGACTTTCTGGAAGACGCTCCGGGCGAAGCCTCACTGGAGGAGCCGGCGATCCCTCTGACACCGCGAGAGTTGGAGGTCCTGGGTCTCATCGCCCGCGGCTACAAGAACCAGGAGATCGCCGAGGAGTTGGTGATCAGCGTGAAGACCGTAGAGACTCATAAGGCGAACATCAAGGAGAAACTGGGAGTTCGCAGCCAGTCTGAGCTTGTGCAGTATGCGCTCCGCAAGGGTCTTTTGGTGGCCTAGTACCAATACCTTTCGAATAAGAGGAGCAAGGCATCCCCAAATGCCGTTCGCACGTGGGCGTGCTCACTCCTCGGTTCTTATTTGAAAAGTATTGGGCCTAGTACACGACGGCGGAAATCCCTCGGTAGTTTACGCTCGCCAGGGATCGCCAGATCCCGGCCTTGCGCGACGAAAATCTGCCAGGATCAGCGGCCTCTGACGGGGATCTGGCGATCCCCTTTGAGCAAATAACCGCCGAAGGATTCTCGCTGTGATTCTCGAACCGAGATATGTAAGACAAGGGAGACTCGCGGCATCGTATGTACCAGAGAGCTTCAGCGAATCTCTATGGTGACTATCCTCCTTTTTTCGAGAAAGCCGGGGGTCTTGGGGCAGACCCCCGCCTTTCTTTTTTGGCATTAGGGCAAAAGTGGCACGTGGGGCAGGCTAGAAAGCCCGCACCCCGTGCCACTTTTGGCTCGATGACTTTTTGGGTGTTGATTCCACTCTCCCCTGCGACTCCGTCCGCCTGTTCGGTACACAGACAAGCCGGCCAGGGCAGATGGCGACCCTGGCCGGCTTACAACCCCAGGCTATTCGAAGTGTGGAGTGCACTCCGCGCTCCAGTTACTGGTGCGGGCAGGGAGTTCTCTGCCATCAGTAGCCGGTGCAACCCAAGGTATTGCGAGGAGGTACATCCATTATCCCCGCTTCCTGTCACGCAACGCTCACAGGCGCAGAGATGGTGATCGGCAGCGGCCACCTGGTTGCACCAGGCCCATCGAACGCGGTCTTCCACGATCTCCCTCATTCAAATCCCTCCCGATTTGACAATACAGGCTTCGTCATGAATCTCGGCCCGAGGGGTCCGAGCGGGGTAAGGCGGTCTTTCCAACTGCCTCGTGTGGAATAATCTGATGTGTTGGAGTATAATTGAGTTACTTTCCCTGGAGATCCCCTTCGTCTGGAGGATCAGCAAAGGACATCATCGTGCCAGATCGAAGAATTGTCGAAACCACCTTTCACGTCCGCTACGCCGAGACCGACCAGATGGGAGTTGTGCACCACGCGTCCTACGTTGTGTGGTTCGAGGAAGGGCGATCGGCCTGGATGCGGGCCCTGGGCAGCAACTACGCTGAGTTTGAGGCAGCGGGGCTATTCCTGCCCGTCAGCGAGGTATACGCCCGCTACCTCGAACCGACGTCATACGGCTACCAGGTGACGGTCCGCACCTGGACCGCAGAGGTACGCAGCCGTACCGTCAAGATCTGCTATGAGGTTGTAGATGCCGAGAGTGGTCGGAGGTTGGTGACCGGCTTCACCCGGCACGTGTGCATGAATCGTGAAGGCAACGTTGTGCGCCTGCCAGAAAGGTGGCGCAGATTCTTCGCCGCTTGAGCGGTGACGGCCGGCAAAGCGACACCTGTTGGAGCACCCGGTAACATGAACGACTTCGTTATTCTTCTCGGCTCGCCGGCAGCGACGCTGGAGACGGCCGGCAGCAAGGGCGCTAACCTGGCCAGTGAGGAATTGATCGTCCCCGGCGACGACGACTGGCCGGCTCTGGAGGAGCATCCTCCTCAGCCCTTCGACCTGTGGACGCGGGTCAACGTCGGCGAAGTCTGGCCCCACCCGGTGAGCCCACTGCTGTGGTCCGGCGTCACGCTCACCATGAACCAGGGCACGCGATATTCCCTGGGAGGCCTCCAAGCCCCATATCTGGACAACATCCAGTGGGCCCGGCGTTTCTATGGCCGGATTTACTACAACGAAGGCGCTCTGGTGCGCATCCTGGCGCAGGAGTTCGGGCTGCCAGGTTCCTTCATCGATGCAGCGTTTGGGAGTAGGAGTAGCGCCGGTCGCCGGCACCACGGGCGCGTTCGTCCTCTTCGGCTCCTCCGCCGGCTGCCCCTGCTCGTGCGTATGGTCATGGGCCGCCTCGGGACTGATCGGGAGTTGGAGGACCTCTTCCCCACAATCGACCGTTGGGTCGCCGAGTTCATGGCGCGAAACCTGAAGGAAGCCAGTGACGGCGAGCTGTGGACCGAATTGAGGTGGGTCTGGGTTGATCGCTCCACGCGGGTGATCAACCTGCACACCGCCGTCAGCGCCTCCGCTATGGGGGCCTTTAGTCTGTTGGAGAAGTTGCTGGGGCGCTGGTGCGGTCGTGGGGACCTGGCCCAGGATCTCGTCACCGGCCTTTCCGGTGTGTACGCTGCCGAGATGGGAGCCACCCTGTGGCAGATGGCGCAGAGGCTCCGCGATCTGGGGCTGGCCGGCGCTGTCCTGAACAGCGCCCCCGATGCAGCACTGACCCGACTCCGCGAGACTCCCGAGGCCCAACCTGTGATCCAGATGCTGGACGCCTTCCTGGAACGCCACGGGCACCGCTGTCCCAACGAAGGCGAGTGGCTCTATCCCCGGTGGGCCGAAGCACCAGAACAGGTGGTTGAGCTGGTGGCCGGCTATCTGCGGGCCGGGGATCGCGCTAACCCCGTCGCGGCCGAAGAGCGGCAGCGTCAACGGCGCGAGGAAGCCGTTGCCTGGGTGGAGGCGCACCTGGACCCTCTTCGCCGGGCAGTCTTCCGGCGTGTTTTGGACCGTGCCCAACACGCCGTTCGCTTGCGGGACAATGGCCGGCACTACGTGATGAGAGTGGCGTTTCCCTTCGTGCGGATCTACCGGGAACTTGGCCGGCGTTGGGCGAGCCGTGGCTGGTTGCGACAGCCGGAGGACGTGTTCTTCCTGACCGTCCCTGACGTCGAGAAGCTCATTCAGGCTGGCGATCCTTGCGCTGCAGGCATGGAACTGATCACCCTTGTGGCAGAGAGGCGCAAGGCCTACGAGTATTGGTTCACCGTCGAGGCTCCGGAGGTGATCGGCCCCGATGGCCGGCCTGTGGCGGTACGACCGACCGAGCCCCCAGCTCCGCTCAGGTCGGGCGAGTTGCCTGAAGCTGTGCTCGACGGCATCCCGGCCAGCGGCGGTCGCGTGCAGGGCACGGCGCGCATCATCCACGATCCTGGGGACGCGACCCGGCTGAAGAGGGGGGATATCCTGGTCACTCGGGCTACGGATCCCGGCTGGACGCCTGTGTTCCCACTGGTAGGTGGTCTTGTGCTGGAGGTCGGTGGCCAACTATCTCATGGCGCAATCGTGGCGCGCGAGTACGGCTTGCCGGCAGTGGTTAACGTGCACGATGCCACACGGCGCATTCGGGACGGTCAGGTAATCACGGTCGATGGGACTGCCGGACGTGTCTACCTGGACCGGTAAGCCGGGCCAGAGTTGATTCTGTAGTCCCAGTAGATCCAATTTTGCTCGGCCTGGATTGCCAAATCCAGGCCCAGTTGGGGACCTGACAATCCCCTTGGAACGGCATTCGGGTCTACTGAGTCCAGTAATGACCCTTGCTGATCACGAAAAAATGAAGTACTATTGTGATGACATCGAAGTAAACTTAATTGACAAGCCTGGAGTACAACGAGGAGATGGAATAATGACAGTCAAGACCCTGGAACGTGCAGTCGTAACAGCCGACCCGTCGCTGGCGGATGTCGTTCCGGAGCGCGGGCCGTTCAAGAACGTCAGTTTAGCTGATTTGAGCGACCCGAGAGAGCACAGAGCGTTCGAGGATGCCCTGGCCAGGGTGCGGTCTCGCTTCGGCGAAGAGCACCCGCTGGTCATCGGCGGTGAGGAAATCTGGCTGGAAGACACGTTCGTGTCGGTGAACCCGGCACACCCCGATGAGGTGGTCGGTGTCTTCGCCAGAGCTGATGCGCGGCTGGCACAATTTGCGGTTGATACGGCGTACAAAACTTTCGATGCCTGGAAACGCACGCCGGCGGAGAGGCGAGCCCAATACCTCTTCGACGCCGCCGACATCATCCGCGAGCGAAGGCACGAGTTCAGCGCCTGGATGGTGTACGAAGTCGGCAAGAGTTGGATCGAAGCTGATGCCGACACGGCCGAGGCCATCGATTTCCTGGAATACTACGGCCGGCAGATGATCCGGCTGGACCGGGGGGTCTACGTGCAGAATACGCCGGGCGAGCGAGACGAGCAGCGGTACATCCCGTTGGGTGTCGGCGCTGTCATCCCGCCGTGGAACTTCCCCATGGCGATCATGGCGGGCATGAGCAGCGCCTCCATCGTGGCCGGCAACACCGTCGTGCTGAAGCCGGCCACCACCGCGCCCAAAACCGCATGGGAATTCTTCCAGGTCATGCGCGAGGTTGGTCTTCCCGACGGCGTGTTCAACTACCTGTCGGGACCGGGCGGCCGGATTGGCGATGTGCTGGTGGATCACCCCAAGACGCGGTTCATCGCGTTCACCGGTTCCATGGAGGTCGGCATCCGCATCAACGAGCGCGCTGCGAAGGTGCAGCCCGGCCAGATTTGGCTGAAGCGGGCCCTGCTGGAGATGGGGGGCAAAGACGCCGTCGTGGTTGACGAGACGGCCGACCTGGACGCGGCCGCCACGGGCATTGTCGTTTCGGCTTTTGGCTACCAGGGCCAGAAGTGCTCAGCCGGCTCGCGGGCTATCATCGTCGCGGATGTGTATGATGAAGTTGTCGAGAAGGTTGTGGAGAAGACGCGGGAAATCGTGAGCGTGGGCGACCCAGACGATCCCAGGAATTACATGGGACCCGTGATTGACCAGCCGGCGTTCAGGAAGATTCTGAGCTACATCGCCATTGGCAAGACGGAAGGCCGGCTCCTGCTCGGCGGCAAAGCCATGGCGCGTGACGGCTGGTTCATCGAGCCCACCATCTTCGCCGATGTGCCGCCCGATGCGGCGGTCGCGCAGGAGGAAATCTTCGGCCCGGTCCTGTCCATCACCAAAGCAAAGGACTTCGAGGACGCTTTGCGCATCGCCAACAGCACCCGGTACGGGCTGACAGGCGCACTCTACAGCCGCGATCCAGATCGTATTGAGCGCGCCAGGGAAGAATTCCACGTGGGCAACCTGTACTTCAACCGCAAGTGCACGGGAGCTCTGGTGGGGGTGCATCCCTTCGGCGGGTTCAACATGAGTGGCACGGACTCCAAGGGCGGCGGGCCGGACTACTTGCTGCTGTTCACCCAGGCCAAGGCCATTGGGGAGAAGCTTCTCTAGCTGGACCACGCTTGCGTGACACACGGACAGGTCCGTTGCCTTATGGACTTTGAGAAAATAATCCGGTAAAAGCGCGTCGCATCGCAACCAGCGCCCGCTCATATGTCATTCCGAACGGAGCCCTTCGGCAAGCTCAGGGTAGACTCCGCGGAGTGAG
>JBHHTZ010000107.1:0-9388 GCA_046753605.1 Anaerolineae bacterium | reverse complement strand
CCCACCAATCGTAGCGGGTGCAGCCGTGCGCCCTGGCCCACCGCATGGCTTCCCATTGGAGCAGGCAAGTGGACATCACTCCACTCAGGAGTGTATCAACTCTTGGGCAGTCCAAGGGGTGTCAAGAGTGCATGATCGATTTCTTCGATCAGAAACGGTAGGTTGGGCTGGGTGAAGCTGAGGTCAGGCGCGGGGACGCGGTTGTGTTTGATGTCGGGCAGCACGTGCTTGTGATGGGGATGGGTGCTTTGCAAGGCCGGGGTGTGTGGGTGTGGCTGGGCGTCATACCAATAGAGCCTTTGCTCTCCCCGCCAGACTTCGTAACCGTAGTCAGTGATCTCAACAGTTGGCAGGGCTAGCAAGTGCTCGCGCACAACCAGTCGAATACCCTGTTCAAAGTGCAACTCGCCACGGACAACGGCTACGCTCCGACCATGTCGGATCAGCACGAGCGTGGATGTTTGAATCGAGCTGTAGGCTTCGGGCAAAGAGTACAAGAACTGCTCGTATGAATCAAATGCAGAGAAGGTCATGCTGGCACAGCCTGGTGTGTTTGCAGAATGATGTGGTTGATGTCATCACCGTTTGATGCCAATAGTTCTGCCAGCCGTTGGTTGTACAGTTCCAGCAAACGCTGTCGGCTCTTGCACCAGCCAGCCCACTCAGCGAAGTCCAACACCCACGTGCTATCTTCCGGCTCGTTCCCCTGCTGATACCATTCAAAGAAGGTATCAGAAAGAATGCCATAACGCAGTTCGAATTTAATCAAGGCATTGTTGACAGCATGAATGTCAGAGAGTATTTCAACCAATGTCATCTCAGAACTCCTTTCCCTGTCACAATTCTAACATGAAGGTACTTGAGGGTCAAAGTTCCTCAACTGTGAACTATCCCGAGGTACTTAGCTTGCGAGTTCCGCGCGGTGGAATCGCCGGCGCAATCCCAGGTAGCCCGGCATCAGAGTCGTGTACAGTCGATACAACGGCCTGGAGACCGGAAAGTCCCACGCCCTAATCTGCTCCACGAACTCGGCGGCGAAGCCGGCCTTGAACCGGTAGACGCCCCACATCGGGTCCGACTCATCCAGGCGGTCCGGCGCCCCCCACCAATCGTAGCGGGTGCAGCCGTGCGCCCTGGCCCACCGCATGGCTTCCCACTGGAGCAGGTAGGTGGACATCAGGTTGCGGTGCAGGTCGCGGGACGCGCCGTACATGTACCAGGCCGTGTCCCCGAAGCGAAACGGCAGCACGCCGGCCAGCGGTTCGCCTTCGTACCAGGCGATGAACAGTTGGGCCAGGCCGGCCTCGGCGAACATCCCCCAGGCATCCTGATAATACGCAAAGGGACGGACCAGGAATCCGTCACGCCGGCCCGTCTCGACGTACATGCGATAGAAGAGGCCGAGATCGTCGGAGGGCCGAACTTCGACACCCTTGCGGCCCGCGTACCGGATATTGTAGCGCGTCTTTGACTTCATGGCCGCCAGAATATCATCGTCACCAGGCCGGAGATCGGTGTGAAGGGTATTGCGAAACTGAATCAGCTCCCGCGATGGCTGCCAACCGCGACGGCGTAGCAAAGACGTTGTGGTCTCGTGACTGGCCGGCACGTCGGGATCGACCTTCACGAAGATGGCGCGTTGCTCGCGCGCGATGCGTTCCAGTTCGGCAAGCATTGCGTCAAGCAGCAGCGGATCGTCGTAGTCGAGGAGCGGACCTTTGGGAACGTAGAGGATCGAGAAGGGTAGCGGTGCTGCACGCCGGCGGAGGATTGAGGCGGCGGCACGCCGGCCGCTGAGCTCGAACATCAGGCGGGCCGGCGACCAGCCGTAGCGACTCTTGAACTCGCCCCACTCCCAGGATTGGAGCACATGCGAGCACGGGAGACGCCGTGCGATGGCGTTCCACTGCTCGCGGTCCGTGACTTGGGTTGCGGTGATTCCGATCATGCCATAAGTTCAATTCTCAGTTGGCTGGATGGCTGGATGGTACGATGGGAGCTAACAAGCCATCCAGCCATCCAGCCAATCGTGCTTCAGTTGCCCTTATGGGCATGTTGACTGATCACTGATCACTGTTTACTGATTACTGGTCACACCCCTCGGCCGCGCACCACCGGCCACACGCGCGTCCCCAGCCAGTAGCGGGCCGGCCTGAACACGCGGTCGAAGGCCCCAACGGTCCGCATCACCTGGCCGCCGAATCCCTGTTTGAAGCGGTATACCCCCCACATGCCTGCATCCCCCCGTGCGCCGGCATCTCCATCACGTGCGATCGCCTCGCCGACCTCGTCGGGGATGCCCCAGAAGTCGTACCGCGTGCAGCCGTGCCCTTTGGCCCACTGGATGGCGTGCCACTGGAGCAGGTGGTTGGGCATCCGGTTGCGGCGCCGATTCGACGACGCGCCGTACAGGTAGTATGCTGTGTGCCCGAAGCGAAAGACCATCAGGCCGGCCAGTAGATCATCCTCGTAATGTGCCAGGAACAGCTCGGCCAGGCCATGGGAGTGAAAGCGCTGCCACGCAGATTCGTAGTAGCTGCGCTCGTGGATCCCAAACCGATCGCGCTCGCCGGTCGTCTGCATGAGATGGTAGAAAGCCGGCAGGTCTGCCTGGGTGGCCCGACGCACGCGGACGCCCTTGCGGCTGGCAAGACGAATGTTGTACCGCCACTTGGGTTTCATCCCCATCAGGATTTCGTCCTCATCCGGCCGCAGGTCGAGAACGATGGTCGTTCGAGGTTGAATCGTCTGGCGGCTGTGCCGAAACCCCAGGGACTCCAGGCGGTCAGTCAGCGCCTCGTCATCGGGCCAATCGGGCTCAATCTTGAGGAAGATGGCGCCTCGGTCGCGGGCTGCGGAGCTCAACGCATCCAGGATGGCCGGCAGTGTCGCATCATCAGGCGCGAGCACGGGGCCGCGCGGCACGTAGACGGCCGGCCCGCCGGCCGTGGGCCGGATCAGCGCCTGAGCACCGCAAACGATCTGGCCTCCTTGCTCGCCAGTGATGCGCAGCGGCTGCCAGCCAAATCGGGATTTGAAGTCGCCCCAGGCGCTGGACTGAAGCAGATGTCCCCAGGGCGAGCCGGCGACGAATGCGTCCCAGTTGGCGCTGTATCGGTCGGTTGACAAATGGAAATTCATTTTGTACAATTTCATTTGGTGTGTAGAACCAAATTATAGTCAGACACAGGGGCAGCTAGCAAGTAAACCTTCCCTTTTCGTGTGAAGTGTGATATAATGCGTGGCCGAAAGGGAGAGTGCGTGCGCATCCTCGCATGTGTGATCCGAAATGACCTTTCCCAGGGGAGGTTACGATGGGGCTGACAGTCTTGGAGATTGAAGTAGGCAATCCCGCTGACCCTGATGTCACGGTAGAAGTCGAATTCCTGATTGACTCTGGGGCCGTTTACTCCGTTGTGCCAACCCCAATTCTGGAAAGGCTTGGTATCAGGCCGTTGGCCAAGCAGGAATTCAGGATTGGCAAATGGGACAAAAACTGCGCGTAGGAAGGGCACTGCGCTTTTCAAGTATGGGGATCAGATAGGCGGGGCAGATGTCATCTTTGGCGAAGAAGGGGACAGTATGCTCTTGGGAGCCTTTACCCTCGAAGCTCTTGGGTTAGTCCTTGACCCGTTGCGACGAGAGTTAAAGCCATTGCCTATGGTTCTGGCTGTCCTACCAGGGAAGATGGAGTCATTGTGATAGAGGTGTAGGGGGAGGAGGGGATCATTGCTTCGTAACTACGCATTCATTCTCATATTCGCCGGTCTAGCCTTTTCGGTACCCGTAATCGGGTTGTTAGCGGCGTGGCTTGTGCGCCCCAGTAAACCGGGGAACATCAAGAACGCCATCTACGAATGCGGTCTCGAAACGTTCGGAGAGACGTGGATTCAGTTCAAGGTTCAGTACTACATCTATGCCTTGATCTTCGTCATCTTCGACATCGAGACCGTTTTTTTGTACCCGTGGGCAGTCGCCTATAACAAGATGGGGCTGTTCGCGCTGGTCGAGATGTTCATCTTCATTCTGATTCTGGTGGCCGGCCTGCTGTACGCCTGGCGAACCGGTGCACTGGAGTGGGTCTAGGGGATTGCAGATTGCAGATTGCGGATTGCAGATTGTTGAGTGATAGCGCGCACGCAATCTGAATGAGGTGTGATGTTATATGCAGTTTCTGGATGATCTGTTTCTCAACATTGGCGGTGCGATTCGCAACTTGCTGAGCGGCTTCTTGCCCGATTGGGGTGTCGAGGTGGTCATGATCATCATCGCGGCCAGCGTGCTCACGCTGCTGGCCGTCGTCACGATGATGTTCTTGACCTGGATGGAGCGGAAAGTGGTGGGGCGCATCCAGGATCGGCTGGGACCAAACCGAGTGGGGCCGTTCGGGCTGATGCAGCCTATCGCTGACATGGTCAAGATGTTCATCAAGGAGGACATTACGCCCCGTGACGCCAGCCGGTGGGTGTACAACCTGGGCCCCATCCTGGTGGTCCCGCCGGCCATACTCGCCTTCGCCGTCCTCCCCTTTGGTCGCAACCTGAGCGGCGCCGATCTCAACATCGGTTGGCTGTACCTGGCGGCTGTGGCCTCCACGGAGGTGGTGGGGGTGTTCATGGCCGGCTGGGGGTCGCGCAACAAGTATGCCCTGCTGGGAGCAATGCGGGCCGCCGCCCAGATCGTCAGCTACGAGATTCCCCAGGTTCTGTCGGTCGTGGGTGTAATTCTCCTGGCCGGCTCGCTGTCGATGCAGAAGATCGTCGAAGCGCAGAACGTCTGGTTTGTGCTCTTGCAGCCGGTGGGGTTCGTTATCTTCCTGATCGCCTCGGTGGCAGAGCTGGCGCGTTCCCCGTTCGATCTGCCGGAGGCAGAGTCGGAGATCATCGCCGGCTTCCACACGGAATACAGCGGGCTCAAATTCGGCATGTTCATGCTGTCGGAGTACATCAGCACGTTTGCTGTGTCTGCCATTGCAGCGACGATGTTCCTGGGCGGGTGGCGCGGGCCAATCCTGCCGGGCTGGCTGTGGTTCTTCATCAAGACTTACGCGATGGTGTTCGTAATTATGTGGATGCGAGGCACACTACCGCGCATTCGCGTGGATCAACTGATGAACTTTGCCTGGAAGATACTGGTCCCGCTGGCACTAGCAAACTTGTTGCTGGCCGGCCTGATCGCCTACATCCTTAAACCTGGTGAGACGCCAGGTTTGATCACCCTTGTTGGTTTTCTGATCGGTAACCTGGTCCTCCTCGGAGTGGCCGTGGCGCTGGTAGCCTGGCGAACTCCGAGGGCGGAGGAGACGAAGGTGTCGGTTGTGGCTGTGGCTACAGAAGGAGTCCTTGCCGGACAATGATCACACAAGTCATTTTTCTGACCATCGCACTATTGACCCTGGTGGGCGCTGTCGGTGTGGTGGTGACTCGAAGTGTGTTTGTGAGCGCACTGTTCCTGATCCTGTCCTTTGTTGGTGTGACCGGCATCTACGTGCTGCTGGGAGCGCCGTTTCTGGCCGGCGTGCAGCTCCTGATCTATGTGGGAGCGGTTGCCGTTCTCATCATCTTCGCCGTGATGCTGACCCGCAACGTGATGTCCGAAGAAACCCCATTTCTCAATCGACAGTGGGGCATCGGCGGATTTGTTGCGGTGACGTTGTTTGCGTTGCTGGCGTTGGTCGGCTTTCTGGCCGACTGGCAGGTGTCTTCAGCTACACCCCCACAAGACGTCGTTTCGGAGCTGGGCAAGGCGCTTTTGAGCACCTACGTTCTGCCTTTTGAAGTCGCATCGGTGGTCTTACTCGTGGCCCTAATTGGTGCTATCGTAATTGCACGAGAGGAGTAAAATGCTTGACATACCTCTTTCCTGGTACCTCGGCCTGGCCGCTGCCCTCTTCTGCATCGGGCTGTTCGGCTGTCTGACGCGCCGGAACGCCATCGGCATTCTGATGGGTGTCGAGTTGATGCTCAACGCAGTCAACGTGAATCTGGTAGCCTTCTGGCGCTACATCGCACCGCAGAATCTGTCGGGGCAGGTGTTTGCCATTTTCGTCATCACCCTGGCGGCCGCAGAAGCAGCCGTCGGGCTGGCCCTGATCATTTCGATATATCGGAGCCACAATTCCGTCGATATGAACGAAGTCAACTTGCTGAAATGGTAGAAACTCGAGTGAGGCCTTCATGAACAATCTCTTCTTCAACCTGGCCTGGTTAATCATCTTCTTCCCGATTCTGGCATTTGCTCTAATCGTATTGGTCACACGTGACAACAAGAAACTGAGCTCATCTATAGCTGTTGGCGGGATTTTCCTGTCCTGGCTGGTGTCGATGGGCGTCTTTTTCTCGGCTCTGTCCATCGGTGGGCGCCTGGCAGAGGAGCCGTTTTACCGGTACTACGTCTGGGCTCCGGCCGGCAACACGGCCATCGAATTCGGCTGGATGATCGACCCTCTGTCGGCCGCAGCGGTCGCCTTTGTGACCACCGTCTGCCTGATGATCTTCATCTACTCCCAGGGGTACATGACCTTCCCATCACACGAAGACCCGGAAGCATACCCCGAAGCAGCAGCAGCCAATCTGGACCCGCGTTACAGCCGCTTCTTTGCCTTCATCTCCCTGTTCGCAACCGGAATGTTGGGCTTCGTGTTGTCTAGCAACCTGGTGGAGAGTCTGCTCTTCTGGGAAATCATGGGGTTGTGCTCGTACCTGCTGATTGGATTCTATTTCACCAAGCGGTATGCCGATCCGAAGAAGATAGCGCCGGCCCAGGCCGGGATGAAGGCATTCCTCACAACCCGTGTGGGCGATGTGATGTTTTTGCTCGGCATCATCGCCCTGTATGCCTTCACGAACACCGTGAACTTCCGCCAGATTCTCGATGCGTCCACTGTAGAGATGCTGGCCCACAAGATGGTAACCTTCGGGCCATTGGCGCTGTCGATTCCGGCTGCGACCATCGTGGCGATTCTTCTGTTTGGCGGCTCGGTCGGCAAGAGCGCCCAGTTTCCACTCCATGTCTGGCTGCCAGACGCCATGGAAGGCCCCACGCCGGTCTCGGCGCTAATCCACGCGGCCACCATGGTGGCCGCCGGCGTCGTCCTGGTCGCCCGGGCGTTCCCCATCTTCAGTGCCATTGAGCAGGGGCCGGCGATGAACGTCGTGGCGCTCATCGGCGCCTTCACGGCGTTGTTTGCGGCTACCATCGCCGTTGCCCAGTTCGACATCAAGCGGGTCCTGGCGTACTCCACCATCTCACAACTGGGCTACATGATCATGGCGCTGGGAATTGGCGCGTACGTGGCCGGCATCTTCCACCTGATCGCCCACGCTTTCTTCAAGGCGCTGCTGTTCCTGGGTTCTGGCTCGGTCATTCACGGCGTGGAGCACGGCATGCACGACGCGCATCATGGGGAGCACGAGGGCCACGCTCCCCTTCGACAGCCCTTCGACAAGCTCAGGATGACAGCTCAGGACAGCGCGCGATCGGTGGGTGGCTCGGATCCTCACGATCCAAACGACATGCGCAACATGGGCGGGCTGAGCGGGCGGATGCGATGGACGTTCCTGACGTTCCTGGCAGGGACATTGGCGCTGACAGGCATCCCGCCCTTTGCCGGCTTCTTCAGCAAGGATGAAATCCTGGGCGAGGCATTTGAAAAAGGTCTTGTCCACGGAAACGGTATAGCAACTTTCGCCTGGGTTTTCGGCACGGTGGCCGCGTTCCTGACGGCGTTCTATATGGCGCGACAAATCTTCATGGTGTTCAGTGGGAATCCCAGCACGGACGCTGCTGATCACGCACCGGAGTCGCCTTTCGTGATGACCGGTCCATTGATGGTGCTGGCTGTCTTTGCTGTGGTGCTCGGCTTTGCGGGTCTGCCGGAGAACATCTCGCCCTACGGCAACCCGTTCCACAGCTTCATCGGCGAGCGGTTTGCAGCCGGCAGATTCAATCCCGCAGTGGCGTCCATATCTGTGGCAGTAGCCGCCGCCGGCTGGATTCTAGGCTGGTTGCTCTATGGAAGACAGCCAGCGGCCGCGCGCGAACAAGACCCACTGCGCCGGCTTGGGCCACTGTGGACGCTGTTGAACCGCAAGTACTTCGTTGATGAACTGTATCTGGCCACGGTCGTGCGTGCAACCGTTGCCTTCTCGACCCTGAACGGACTGATTGACCGGTATCTGGTTGACGGCATGGTCAACGGTGTCGGCTGGCTGACCAACCAATTCTCGGTGCTGAATGGTCTCTTCGACAACTACATTGTGGACGGTATCGTCAACGGCATTGGCTTTGTTACCGAAGAGGCGGCCCGCGGCCTGCGCCTGATCCAGACAGGCCGCGTGCAGAACTATCTGCTGATCGCCTTCTTCAGTGTGCTGGTGTTGGTCGGCCTGTTCTTTGGACTCTAAAGATGGAGGAGTACTAATCTGATGTTTCCCATTCTCACAGCCATCACCTTCGTTCCACTGGTGGGAATGCTCATTGTGATGTTCCTTGACGATGATGAGCTGATCAAGCGCGTCTCACTGCTGGTGAGTCTGGTTCCCCTGCTCCTATCGGCCTATCTCTGGCTTGCCTATGCCGGCACAGCCGGCGGCATCCAGTTCGAGGAGTTGAAAACCTGGATCCCTTCGATAGGGGTTGCCTACCACATGGGGGTGGATGGTTTCAGCGTGCCTCTGATCTTCTTGACCACGCTGCTGGCCACGATTTCCCTGGGCTATTCTTACATGAACATCCACACCCGTGTCAAAGAGTATTTCGCCCTGTTCCTGTTGCTGGAAATGGGCATGCTTGGGGTCTTTGTCAGCCTCGATCTCTTCCTGTTCTACGTGTTCTGGGAGATCGGACTGGTCCCGATGTACTTCCTGATCGGCATTTGGGGCGGACCGCGCCGGGAATACGCAGCCATCAAGTTCTTCCTGTACACGCTGGCCGGCAGTGTGTTCATGTTGCTGGCCATCATTGCCGTGGCCATCAACACGGGAACTTTCGACATCATCCAGGCGGCCCAAGCTGGCCCATTTGCCGGGAGTACCCTACTCCAGAGCCTGGCGTTCCTCGGGTTCTTCCTGGGCTTCGCCATCAAGGTGCCGATGTGGCCGTTTCACACGTGGCTGCCGGACGCCCACGTGGAGGCCCCGACAGCCGGCTCGATCATCCTGGCCGGCGTCCTCCTGAAGCTGGGCACCTACGGCTTCGTCCGCATCCTGATGCCCTTCTTCCCCGACGCGTTCCGAACGTTCGCCATCCCGATTGGGTTCCTGGCATTCACCAGCATCGTGTACGGCGCTTTCGTCGCCATGGCTCAGTGGGATTTCAAGAAGCTCATCGCCTACTCCTCGGTTAATCACATGGGATATGTGATACTGGGGATCGCGGCGGCAATGGC
>JBHHTZ010000106.1:0-9396 GCA_046753605.1 Anaerolineae bacterium | reverse complement strand
TTCGTAGCCCGCCGACCCTTCGACGAGCTCAGGACGTCGCTTCATCGGCGGGCGGATCTGTCGGACTCAGCATCCTGATTATTTTCTCAAGGTTCATCAATCACCGGCTGATACGGCGAAGTGCGTTGGAAACGCACTGGATCAACCTGGTTCAACGGGTTTGTGCGCATCAGCGGAGCGTTTATGAAGTTTGAGAAAAAAATCAGATAATCGTTTCAGCGCATATAACAACGGATTTTCAGGACTTAACCGGGTAGAATCCGGTTGCTCTGCCTGATCCGTTGTCATAAGCGGAGGCTTCAGTTACCAGATCGATTTCTCAATCCTCATCAACGCTCCTGGAGGAAGACACGTGCACCAAAACTCAATCACCCGCCGGCAATTCCTGGCCCAGATGGGGGTTGCCGCATCCTCTCTGCTGCTGGGCGCCTGCGGCCAGCGCCGCGTGCTGCGACTGACGGCCACGCCACCGCCCCGACCCCCGCCGGCAGCCACGCCCGCGCCGACCATTGCGCCTCCACCTACCCCGTCGGTTCAGCCGGCCGACCAGGTGCTCCTGGGTGGCAAGGTCGTCACCATGGACGCGCGCGACACCATCGCCCAGGCCGTCGCCGTCCGGGCAGACCGCATCCTGGCCGTGGGCAGCGACGACGAGGTGCGCGCCTTCGTCGGTCCCGAGACGCAGGTGTTGGAACTGGCCGGCAAGCTGGTCACCCCAGGGCTGATCGACGCCCACAACCATCTCCAGGTTTGGGGAACCTTGCTCAACGATTGGGTACCCCTGATCCCGCCCGAGGTGCGCACGCTGGACCAACTGCTGGCGCGCCTGTCGGAAGCCATTGCGGAGACGCCGGCCGGCGAATGGGTGCAGGGCTACTTCTGGAACGTGGATCCGCCCTCCCGCGCCGATCTGGACCCCATCTCGCCCGACAACCCGGTGTGGCTCATTCAGCGCGGCGGGCACTTCGGTTCGTGCAACACGGCGGCGCTGGAAATCGCCGGCATCACGGCCCAAACCCCCAATCCGCCCGGCGGGGTGATTGAGCGCGACGCCGCTGGCGTGCCCACCGGCCGCTTCTACAACCACCGCGCCATGGACCTGGTGCGGCGCTTCGCCCCCCAGCCCACGCAAGAGATGATCCAGGCCAATATCCGCATGGCCGAGCGCCGCTTCGCCGAGGTGGGTGTCACCACCTTCCAGGACTGCAACGCTCGCTTCAGCGCACTGCAGGCGTATCTGGAGGCGGGCCGGCAGAACAGCATGACCCTACGCGGCGATGTCTTCTACACGGTGGAGTGGAAGGCTGACCTGGAGCGTGCACTCAATCAGATCGACGCATACGCCGACGACTTCATGCGCTTCTCCGGCTACAAGTTCCTCATCGACGGCCAGTTCCCCACCTGGTACACCCACGAGCCGCACGCCGGCATTCGCTGGGATATGCCGACCTGGGACCCGAAGACGTTCAAAGAGGCCGTCAAAGCCCTCCACGACACCGGCTTCCAGATCGCGGTGCATTGCGGAGGCGACGCCGCCGTTGATCTAACCCTGGACGCTTACGAAGCGGCGATGAACGCCAATCCCCGCGCCGACCCGCGCCACCGCATCGAGCATGCCACCCTGTGCACGCAGGATGCTGTGCGCCGGATGAGGGATCTGGCGGTGGTGGTCTCCACTCAGCCGCAGTTCATCCGCTTCGGCCGGGACTTGCCCGAGAAGCTGGGGGATGAGCGGGCCGGCCGTGTGATGGTGACGCGGGATTGGTTGGATGCCGGCATCACCGTGGCCCTGGGCTCCGATACCCCCTCGGCTCCGTGGTACGAGCCCCAGGTCACGCTGGTGGGGGCGGTCCTGCGCCCGGACGCCGATGGCCAGCGCTATCATACCGAGCAGGCGATGACCATCCAGGAGGCCTTGTGGGCTCACACCATGGGCTCGGCGGTGGCCGGCCACGAGGAGCAGGGGAAGGGTTCGCTGGAGCCGGGCAAATTCGCCGACCTGGCGGTGTGGAACGAAGACCTCACCCGCATCAGGCCGGCAGAGATCCTGCGCAGCACTGTCGCCTTGACCATGATCGGTGGCAGAATCGTCTACCGGGCCTGAGAGGATCTCTGAAAAGACTTCGGATGTCTTTCGGCGACGATTCTTCAGACACAGATAAGAGAATCTTGACACAAGAGCGGAGATGTCTTCTCACAATGCAAAGGAGGAGACGGTGAAACAGCAGCACGAGTATTCAAGCCAGCGGTTGGCGATGATCCGCCGCAAAGCGATGACGATCTTGGCGATCCTGGCACCGGCCCTGGCCGTGGTCTGGCTGCTGGGAGGGCTGGTGTGGCTCGGCGAGGTGTCCCTGGCTCAGGGTACACGCGTCGCCATATCGCCCTCTTCAGCCCAGGTGGCCGTGGGGGAGACGGTTAACATGGATGTACGCATCGAGGACGCTACCAGCCTGTGGGGTGCGCGGGTCTACCTGACCTTTGACCCTACCATCCTGGAGGTGGTGGACGCCGACACGGGCACAGAGGGTGTCCAGATTGCCCGAGGCGATTTCATTGACCCGCGCGAGGGGCGGAGCTGGGCGCTGGTGAACCAGGCGGACAACGCTGCCGGCACGGTCGAGTACGCTTCCGTGCTGTTGAACAACGCCCGCAACCCCACGCCGCCGGCCAGCGGCAGCGGCGTGCTGGCACGGATCACCTTCCGCGGCCTGGCCCAGGGCAGCAGCCCCGTGGCCTTCTCGTCGCAGAACGTGGAGTTGTTCGATGAGCAGGGAAGGTCTGTCCAGACCATAACCCAGGATGGCAGCGTTGAGGTGTCGGCCGGAGTCAAGGTCTACCTGCCTGTGATCCTGAAACAGCGTGCCCAGACACAATCCCGGCAAGCTGGAAGTGGGACACCGGCTCGTGGCGCGCCAGGACGTGCCTCCGGGTCAGGCGGGATGTCCCTCGGTCCCCATGACGACGGTTCGGTCTGCGAGGCGGAGCCGGCCCCGAAGCCGGCATTTCTCACCGAGCACGTCGGGCCAGATCTGACAGGTGATAGGTACTCCTACTACTATGTCTGGTATACGACCGACTGCGGCAGCTTTCAGGACTGCGACTGCGACGGCCAGTACCCCGAAGATTGCGTCCCCAGTGTTGACGACGATGGCGACGGGGTGCCGAACGTTGTCGAAACGGTTGCCTACACACTGGCTGCAGCTCGTGATCGCCTGGTCAACGACAACGCTTTTCGCGAGCCCTTCTTCTGCTCACCACAGGAACGCCAGGTCTGGATTTACAACGTCGCCGCCGGAGGCTATGCCTGGCCCACGCAAATCAGCCTGAACAGGGATTCGTTGGTCATCAGCGGCACTCAGCAGGTCAATCTCCTCGGTGCCCAGAGCACGGCCCTCCACGAGCTGTTTCATAACACAGAATTCGGCTATATCGATGCCGGCATATGGGGGACCTGGGGCGGCTGGCTGGTGGAAGGCGGTGCCGTTCTGGCCGAAGATTCTCTCTTCCCGGATCCGCGCGATCCTGAGATGCAGGATCTGGATCACAGCGAAGCATTCCCGGCCTGGGTCCAGACCTATCTGAAAAACCCCAACGTCAACATAACAACCGATGTCTGGTATGGGATGGCGGTCCTCTGGAAATACCTTGTAGAGCAACACGGCACGACGCCATCCGATCCGAATGTTCCCGATTGGCACCTGGATGCCCTGCGTATCCTGTGGGAGAAGACGGCGGACATGCCTCCAGACTCCATTGGTGCGGTGGAGAGGGCCCTGGCCGATCTGCGCCCGGGCGTGTCCTTCGAGGACCTGTTCATTGACTTCTTGGTAGCCAACTACCTCAAAGAGATCTCCGGCCCGAGCGTGCCCGACCAGTATAAGTACCGGGACAACCAGGAAGTCGGTGCTGTGACGCTGGGCAATGTGGCGCGTACTCTAGAGCAAGGGCTAGCCGGGGATACAGTAATTGATGATAACCTGAACATCGAAGCCTGGGGCGCGCATTACTTTGAAATTGAGCCGTTGGCCGGTCTGGACGTGCTGACGCTCGAATTCCACGCCGACCATTCCCTCGCCTACGTGCTGTTGCTAATCAAAGGCAACGATCTGGTCAACACAGTGACCCCCAGGATTTCGCGGGATTTCGTCCAAACCGTGGTCAACGATGGATATGATGCGGTCGTGGCCATTGTCGGCGGTCTGGAAGATGGAGGCAGTTTCTCCTATAGCTTCGATAGCCACACGCCCACGCTGAACATCCTGTCCCCATTGACCAGCCAGCCGGCTCTGGTGGGCGACCCCAGTGCCCCGGAGAAGTTCATGATCCGCCTCGAAGTGCTCTCGCCTGGGGCTGATCCCTGGCCGGTGAGCGGCATTCCCCTGGATAGCTTCACCGTATCCATTGAGGGCACGCCTCTGACAGAGGATCAGATCATCAGCGCCGCCGAGGTGCAGGATCAATACTGGCTGGTGGTCCAGTCGCCCACGCAGACTACGGCCGGCCTCTACGACCTGACCGTGTCGGTAGGTGCGGCGACGGACACCGAGACCGATGCGGTGAACTACGCCGCGCGGGTTGCGGCTGACAACGTCCTGGTCATCGACAAATCGGGCAGCATGGCCCTGCATGAGAAGATGGAAGATGCGCAGAACGCGGCGCGGCTTTTTGCCAGCAGTTGGTATGAGGGCGACAAGATCGGTGTGGTCAGTTTCAATGCTGACGCGACAGTGGATTACTCTTTGCACGATTGGACCACCGACAACTGGTACGATGCCATCACCGCCATCAACAGCATCAGCGCTGGGGGTACCACGTCCATCGGCGCTGGCCTGCTTACAGGGCTGGGTGAGGTGACCGGTGGGGACCAGAACCATGACTGGCTGCTGGTGCTCCTCAGCGATGGTCTGGAGAACACCGCCCCGTATATTTCGGACTTCATGAACACCTACGCCGCCCGCGAGGCCGGAGACGAGAAGAACCCGGTCGTTTACGCCATCGCCATCGGCCCGGACGCCAACCGCCCCGACTTGCAACGCCTGGCGGATGATACGGGTGGCCAGTACTTCTACGTGGCTGAGCCCAGCTCGGGTGGAGTGATGGGTGTGGTCAACACGTTGCAGGAGAGACAGACTGCCGATCTGGCCAACGATCTGGCCGAGTTTTACCGCGTGATTGCCGAAAACGTGGCGCATCGGCAGCAGGTTTATTCGGCACGTGGTAGTAGCGACAAGCTACTGCCGGACCAGCCCTTCACCCACACCATTTCCATTGATAGTGGCGCCAGCGAAGCTGTCTTTGTCGTGAACTGGCGCAGGAGGGACAGCCTCTACTCACCCAGGGTCCAACTCCTCCGCCCCGATGGCATACCGGAGAGTCCCGATATCGCGGACAACACCCATGTGGTCTATCGGGTGACCTCACCTGCGGCTGGGAACTGGCAGGTCGGAGTGACGCGGTGGTGTGATCAATACGACAGATGCTTCGAGGGTACGTATCTGGTCGAGGCGGCTGAGAAAAGCGACCTGACCATGGATCTCTTCATCGGGCCGGCCGTGGCCGATCGGGTCGAAGGCGCTGCAGTGCCGATCCTGGTGAGCCTGACCAGTTCTGCCCCGGTTTCTGGGGCAACCGTCAACGCCACCATTCAGTCGCCGGGTGGCACGGTCTTCTCTCTTCAACTGTATGACGATGGGCAGCATGGCGACGGTGGCTCGGGCGACGGCCTCTACGGGAATACTTTCACTCAGGCAACAGAAGCCGGCAGTTATGTGGTGCGGGCCGTAGCCCAGGGAACTACAGCTCTGACTGGCCCCTTCCAGCGTCGTGCTACCGGCTCCTTCCACTTGGAGCCGGATGCCAATGATGATGGGGACTGCCTGCCCGACAGCTATGAGAAAAATCACGGCCTGGACCCAACCCGCAATGACGGCAACGAAGACCCGGATATGGATGGTTTGACCAACTGTCAAGAGTATGAGAACGGCACCAATCCTCAGAACCCGGACACGGACGATGCTGGTCAGGACGATGGCTCAGAGCTTAGCGGTGGACAGGACCCTCTGGACCCGTCGGACGACGCACTGAGGCCACCCCGCGACCTGAGGGTCTCACCTGGCAATGGTGAGAACGCGCTGTACTTTGGTGTTCAGTTCACTTATGACCACATGATGATCTACCGGTCCCTCGGTGAATTCGGGGGCTATACGCTGATCAACGGCAATGCCCCGGCTACAGCACCCTATGTGGATACGGGGCTGACCAACGGTACAACCTACTGGTACCGGGTGCGGGCAGTTGACGCTGCCGGCAACCAGAGCCGGCTGACCCGTCCTGTCTCAGGAACACCCAAAACCGATCCCCTACCTCCCCAGGGCGAGGTGTTGATCAACGGCGGGGCACGATCCACGACTTCCCTTCAGGTCCAGTTGACTCTGGAGGTCATCGATGACATCCGGCCCTTCCCCGATGCCTGGAGGCCAGGGGGCGCCCGGCTGGCAATGACCCAGGCTGGTATCCAGATGCGCATTGCTAACGATCCGGCGTTCGAGGGCGTGCAGTGGCAGCCTTTCTCACCCAGCCTGGCCTGGACCATCGCTCCCGAGGGTAGGTGGGCGTACGTCTTCGTTCAGTTCCGAGATGCGGCCGGCAATGTGTCTCAGACGGTCTGGGATAGCATCCGCTATTTTCAAATCCAGCCTCCTGCCTGCCCACGCGGCGGTCAGGTGGATGTTGTCTTCCTAATGGATACCTCAGGGTCCATGGACGACGAGTTCCAGACCCTCTGTGACCGCATAGACCAGGTCGTATGGGATCTACAGGCCCAGGACATCACCGTCCAGTACGAGATCCTGGGCATCACCCAGAACAAGCTCTGCGCCACCGACAACGTGGCCGGCCGCTTCCCCAACGCCGCCGCCGATACCCCCGAGGACTGGGGCACGGCCGTAGCTGACGTGGCCGGCAACTACCCCTGGCACGACGGCTACACCCGTCTGATCATCCCCATGAGCGACGAGGGACCGGCCGACGGCGACCCGGCCGAGGACCCCGGGGCCGACCGCGAGATCATCGACGCGGCCATCCAGGCCGCCCAGGCCCAGCAGGTCATCGTCTCCCCAGTGCTCGGCACCTTCATCAGCCAGAACCCGGGGAACCAGGCCGCTATCGAGCATCTGGCCGCCGACCTGGCCCAGGCCACCGGCGGGCAGGTCTTCCGCTCCACGGACCCTGCCGGCGATCTGGCTGAGGGGCTCAGCAACCTCATCGGCTCCGCCGCCTGCACGCCAGTCCCCAGGGGCGTCCACCCCAACTGCGACGTGGACTCTGAGACCATCGTGCGCGTCTTCGGCCAGAACTTCCTGGAGGACGCCCAGGTGCTGGTGGGCGGCCAGCCGGCCCGCGACGTGACCGTCCTGCAGGATCCGGAGCGCATCGCTTTCAGGATCCCCGAGGGGCTGGCCGATGGCACCTATGGCGTCACTGTGGTCAACCCCGGTGTGGGGCAATACACGCTGCCGGCTGCTCTTACCGTGGGGTCGTGCACCGAGCGCTGCGAAGCGTCCCAGGCCGGCGACATCTGGACGCCCATGTGGGACCTGTGGGATGGTGACATGGGCTTCTTCCCCGTCGCCGACGGGTCGGGCACCCTCACCATGGGCGTTTACAATGGTGAAGGGAACTTCGTGGTCACGCTGTTCGACGCGGAAGGCACCCAGCTCGATCAGGTCAGCGTCCCCGAGGGCGAAACCCGCACCATCAGTACTACCACCACCGAAGACGCGCAATACCGGGCCAACATCCAGGGCTCTGGTGCCGACCATCCTCACTTCCGCGCCTTCTTCCGGGGCGCCAAACGGGTGGCCATCCCCGACTCTGGGGATGACTGGGAGCGCACCGAGGGCGTTCCTTTCCCCGGATCGGGGGTGGACCACGGGGTGGAGAGCAACCCCGAACTGGGATTCGATGAGCGCTGGCAGGATGTGAGCAACGTTTACGCCGATACGATCTGGTACTTCCACGTGTCCCAGTCCGGCACGCCGCTGCGGGTGCGGGTCTGGAGCGAGTACCCCGAGGGCGATGGACACGGTGGCATGGAGTGGGTCACGCCGGATGAGATCACCATCCCGCTGGTGGGTGCGGAGCCGGCCGGCTTCTATCACACTTTCGAGGCGCCGGAACCGCAGACGGGCTGGTGGGGTCTGCGTATCAAGGCCGACGCGCCTTTCACCCCCTGGGCACAGCACTACAGTCTGTCACATGTATCGCCCGGAGGTGGGGAGGTGACACCCCCCGACTACATCTACCTGCTGCCGACGAGCATGAAGGCGCCGCCCTGCGGCCCATCGGTGACCCTTGACCCACCGCGCAAGGGAGCCTGCAAGTCGTCGGTGGTGCCGGTGGACATCACCGTCTCCGACGTGAGCAACCTCTACGGCGCCGAAGTGCACCTGTCCTTCGATCCCGACAAGCTGGAGGTGGTGGACGCCACCCGAGCGGTGACAGACGTGATCATCCCCGGTCCCTTCCCCGACGCCGGGGAGGGGCAGCGGTTGGTCGCCCAAAACTACGCCGACAACATCAGCGGCACAATTGACTACGCGGTCACATTGTTGGACCCGGCGCCGGCTGCCCACGGGAACGGCCTCCTGGCGCGCATCCTGTTCCATGTCAAGGAGCCTGGCGCCAGCGTGGTGCGCTTCCTGGAGGGGAGCAAGCTGGACGAGCGGCCGATACCGCCCTTTGGCCCGAAGCCGATCCCGGCTGACTGGCAAGGCGGGTTGCTTATCGGGCGCGACTGCGTCCCAGGGCAGGCCGGCCAGGGTCAGATCGATGGGCGGGTGATCCTGCAGGCGCGGCGCAACCACAGTGGGGCGGTGGTGGTGGCGCCGCCGTGGCCGCATCCTCAGATCACTGGTGCGGACGGCACGTACAGCCTCGCACCGCTCTCGTTGGGCACCTACGCCATGGTGATCACGCACACGGGCTATCTGCGCACCGAGCCTTTGACGGTGACGGTGAGCGCCGGCCAGCCCATCAGCGTCCCCACGGCAATCCTGCTGGGCGGCGACGTGAACGGCGACAGCAAGATCAGCTTCGTGGACGCGGTCATCATCTCGCGGGCCTTTACCTACGCGCGAGGCGAGCAGGGCTACGTCCTGGCCGCCGACATCGACGCCGACGGCGTGGTGGACCTCGACGACCTGGTGTTGGTGGGGGCCAACTGGCAGTGCACGGTCCTGGATACAACGCCCCGCTGCCGGCGCTGGCGCGACTGAGGGCCTGTCCGAAGTGGACTGGCAGTGAGTATGTGGACGGCGGTCTCTAGCGTGCTGGACCATGCCGGCACGCCCTTCGACACGGCCGACGACACGTGGACCCTGTTCAACGTCAGCG
>JBHHTZ010000105.1:0-9401 GCA_046753605.1 Anaerolineae bacterium | reverse complement strand
CGGCCCCGGTCAGTTCAAGCGGCAGCCGGCTCAGCCGTTATCAGGCTTTCGTCCCTATACTTGTCGCCAACCTCGATCAGCATCACCGGAATGCCATCGACGATTGGGTATTGCCGGCCACATGTGTGACAGACCAACCATTTCCCATCGACGTATTCCAGCTCCTGCTTGTCATCCGGGCAAACCAGGATGTCGAGCAAATCCTGGCTGACCTCTCCACCCAACTTGCTCTCATCGATTTCATATCCGGCATCGGTTGCCGTCACGGCCGGCTCTTCTTCAGGTATGCTGCCAATCGGCAACTGGCCGTTTCCCCACTCTTTCATGCGCTGTACGAAGACGTAGCCCAACGCACCAAGAGCAGCCAGTTTCATCGCGCGCTTAATCGCTTTCATCATGTGCTATATCCTCCCTGCTCAGTGGCTGCCCATGTTGTGGGGCCGACCGTGCGTGGTCAAGTGCAATCTTCTCGGGCAGCCTGTTCCGGTCGAACCAACCGATCTCTACCGCAGATGCCCCACACGTGGGACAGCAACGCTACGGAAAAGGCATACGCACCATGATTATAACATCGAAGCCGGCCATACGTCAACGTTGACGTAGCCCATGCTGCCATGAATCCCACAGGAGCGGAGGCAAGGGCTACCTGGGCGGGCGACAGCCGGCAACACCTACCGGGTGGGTGCGTGAGAGATAAGGAAAACGCCCAGGGCCTATCATCAGGCCCAAGGCGTTGTTCTGTTTCACTTCACGTCGGTGTCGGGCCGGCTCCTAGTAGCGCCGCCCGCCGCCGCCACGGCCGCCGCGACCACGGCCACCACCGCCACGGCCGCCGCGACCACGGCCACCACCGCCGCCACGGTCGCGCCGCGGCCTCGCCTCATCGACCGTGAGGTCCCGGCCTTCCAGCGCCTGACCGTTAAACCGATTGATCGCCTCCCGCGCCTCGGCATCTGAGCTCATCTCAATGAAGCCGAAGCCCTTCGAGCGGCCTGTGTCGCGGTCGGTGATAATGACCACCGACTCCACCGTCCCCGCCTGCCCAAACAACTCGCGCAGTTGATCTTCACGCGTGTCGTAGGACAGATTCCCCACGTACAGTTTCTTACCCATGAACTCTCCTTCGGCTGGGTCCTTGCCAGCCATACTTGTCCTCGGCGCTCCGTAAGGGGGGACGATCGCAACAAACAAGCCACCCGACCCATAAGGCCAAGCGGCTCAAAATCGCAGACCCACTTCGAACAGCCGAACGGTCCAGTCCTATACAGGCTTATTGTAGTCTGAAATCATGGATCGGTCAAATGCACCCGGTTGGAAGCCGGCGCCCCTGTCCAGAGCAACTTGCATTCCTTGCCGGTTTGTTGTAAACTATTGTCGAGTACGCGATTGTAGCAAAGGAGAGTATACCGATGGCCGGCTGGAGCTACTGTCCCTACGAGCAGAACTTCCACTGCAAACGAATCAAGCGCGACTGCGACCCAGGTGTGCCGGGTTGTATCCTCTATGGGCGAATTGAGCGCGACTACCTGGAGTGTGCACCGCCCGTGCCGCCCCGGCGCCGGCCCACAGAAAAGAAAAAGCTCGACACTGAGGAGTATAGCGCGTAACGCCCGGCATCCCGCCCCGTTAACAAGAACAGCCACGGAGAACATCCCTGCAAGCCTGCCCCATCTGCCCTTCTCCAAAAGTAACAGAAGCCTGCCCCACTGCGTCAAACCATAACAGAGAGTCAAACACTGAGAGCCTACACCCCCCCTGGGCTGAAGCAGGTTCTACCAGCCGTTGAGTACCACGGCACAGAGGATCGAGAACATGACTCAAAAGACACAGGAACTCGGCAGCGCACCCCAGGCTGAGAAACGGGCGCTGATCAGGTGGTTGCTGATCAGGAAATCGGATCCCAACGAGGAATTCGACCCAGAACAAGGCGATTTGCAAGAGATGGAGCATGAGTTAGCTGACACCGAGGCAGCAACCAGCCGGCGGCCAAAGACTACCAGGTGGGTTCTCCTCCGCTGAGAGTGAAAGTACAACAACGCCCCACGCGGCCACTTGACAATACGAAATTATCACGAAACGGGCGCCCGCGCGGGCGCCCGTTTCTTGTTAACCTCGCTTCCACCCAATGGATGTGGGAGGGGTGACCCTTGCGGTCGCCCTGGGCGGGTGCAAGACCCACCCCTACCACCCATTTTGAACGCACCCAACAGATTTGGCAAGATTACGAGCGTGTGCTAGAATTGCTCCGCACGGCAAGTCGGACTCCGTTCAATGGCGACGATCCGCACGTGTCAATTGCGGCGACGTCAATGTCCCGCTCTGACGATGTCCAGACACACATTGAGGAGACCAAAACATGCCACCAGACCGTGCTGAGCAGACACCTATTTCCTCTGCCAAGCCACTGCAACTTCTTCATCGAATTCGGACTCAACTCGACGTCCCCAGTACCGCCGCTCTCATGACGGTGGCCATCGTAGTCGGCCTGGGGACTGGCTCGGCGGCAGTCCTGTTTATCAAAGCCATTGACTGGGTGACCCATTTATCCTTCGAGCAAGGACTGCCCCAGTTTCTGGCCCCCCTGGGATCAGCCTGGGTGATACTGATTCCGATCATCGGAAGCCTGATCAGCGGCCCAATCATCGCCTTCTGGGCTATTGAGGCGAAAGGTCACGGCGTCCCTGAGGTCATGCAAGCCATTACCACACAGGGAGGTCGCATCCGCCCGCGAGTAGCCGTGGTAAAATCGATCGCGTCCTCGGTATGTATTGGCACCGGCGGATCCGCCGGTCGTGAGGGGCCAATCGTGCAGGTAGGCGCAGCTTTGGGTTCCACGGCCGCTCAGATCATGGGTCTGGGGACAGAACAAACGATCACGCTGGTCGCCTGTGGCGCGGCCGCCGGCATCGCTGCCACGTTCAACGCCCCCATTGCGGGAGTCATCTTCGCCATGGAGGTGATCGTGGGCGAGTTCACCACCCACTACTTCGGCACCGTCGTTGTCTCCGCAGTCGCGGCCAGCATTGTCAGCCGGCACTTTCTGGGGTCTAGCCCCGCCTTCGCCGTGCCGACCTACGCGTTGGTCAGTGCGTGGGAACTGCTGCCTTATGCGGTGCTCGGCGTGCTGGCTGCCCTGACAGGCTGGGCATTCGTCGGAATCCTGTACTTTCTCGAGGATCGTTTCGACCCGTGGCACATCCCTGATGCGATCAAGCCGGCTGTGGGCGCTATCCCCGTCGGGCTCATCGGCCTGCTATATCCTCAAGCCTTTGGCACGGGGCTTCCTGCAATCGAACAAGCGTTGACAGGCGCTCTGCCGTGGACTTTGCTCCTGGCGTTGATTTTCGCCAAGTTGGCAGCCACCTCCTTCACACTGGGATCAGGTAACTCCGGCGGTATTTTCTCTCCCTCGCTGTTTATGGGCGCCATGCTGGGCGGTGTTTTCGGTCACTGGACCCACAGCCTGTTCCCGGCCATCACAGCCAGTACTGGAGCATACGCCCTGGTAGGCATGGCCAGCGTATTCGCAGCTTCAGCTCACGCCCCACTCACCGCTGTTCTCATCGTATTCGAAATGTCCGGCGACTACCGAATGATTCTGCCGCTGATGGTCACCGTCGGCCTGAGCACACTGCTGTCGCAATACCTGCGGCGGTATTCAATCTACACGCTGAAACTCGTGAAGCGCGGCATTCCCCTTGAGCGGGACCGGGAAGTGGACATCATGCAAGGGCTGAAAGTCAGCGAGGTGATGACCCAGCAGCCAGAAGTGCTGCACGCTGACATGAGCCTGGAAGAGATGGCGGACGTTGTCACACACAGCCGGCTGAACGGCTTCCCGGTTCTGGACGGCGATGGGCACCTCGTCGGCGTGGCCACGATTCAGGATCTGGAGCGCGCTACCTCGGAAGGCCCAATCGCGGGCCGGACAGTGGCAGAAATCATGAAGCGTGAGGCTGCAACCGTCTACCCAGACGACCCTCTGTCCAAAGCAGTACGCTGCATGAGCGACATGGACATCGGCCGGGTGCCAGTGGTGTACCCACAAGACCCGACACGCATGGTAGGTTTTTTGCGACGTAGAGACATCATTCGCGCTTACCGACGCGCAATTCTCCACCAACTGGAGGTTCAGCATAAGGACGACAGTCTGCGCCTTGGCCGGCTGACCAACACCGAGATTGTGGAAATCCCCCTTACTCCAGGTGTGGCGGCTGTTGGGAGGCGCATCCGCGACCTTCCGCTGCCACCGCAATCCCTGGTCACATCGATCCGGCGCGATGACGAGATAATCATTGCCCACGGTGAAACACTGCTCCAACCAGGCGATACGGTGGTCGTTCTTGTGCAGCGCGGCGCGGAAGACGACTTGCACCGGGCGTTGGAGGGAGAGGATTGAGCGATGTTCCAACGGATTCTTGTGCCTCTGGATGGCTCCTCGGCCAGTTTTCACGCGCTGGAGCAGGCGTTAGAAATCGCCAACCGCGAGCGGACCGAGATCACTGCGCTCTACACCATTGATGCCCGCGTGTTGAGCGAAGCGCGGGTGTACCTGCCAATGTACGATGAGATGAGAGTGAGTGACGACATTGTCCCACCATCCAAAGCCACGCTGACTTATCAAGCGTGGGCGCAGCAAGTGATCGCACAAGCTCGCGCACGGGGGGAATCGGTTGGGGTGAAAGTGCACACCGATATTGTAACGGGCATTCCCTGCCAGGAGGTCGTTACACGCAGCTCGGAATTCGATCTCCTGGTGATGGGAAGATGGGGAGCCTCGCGTGATCACCCTGGCCCCTTCCTCGCCGGCAGTACCCCGCAATTCATCGTTGCCCGCACCCACCTGCCGACCCTGTGCGTTCAAGACCCGATGCGGGAAATCCAGAGAATCCTGGTAGCGTTCGACGACAGCCGCGAAGCGCTGGATGCCCTGCAACTCACGGCCACCTGGGCCAGTGCCTGGGGAATCACATTGGTTGTTCTCACCGTACAGGAGGATGGGGACCGAGCCCAGTCGCTGCTGCGGAAGGCTCACGACCGCGTTCGTCCGACCACACCCAGGCTCGTGGCGCGAAATGGAGGCCCGGCAGACGCCATTCTCGCCACTGCCGCCGAACACAACTGCGACCTCATCGCCCTGGGTGTGCCGGCTGGCCGGCGACTGCCCGGGTTCGCCGGGGACGCTGTAGTAGAAACCCTGCTGCGGACCAGCAAGCTGCCAGTGCTGCTCAACCACTAACGTTCCCCCGTCTTAACCCGATCTGAAACTCCCCTTCATCACTTCTTAACAACTCCCCACTATCATAACAGCCATCCAAGCATGAGAGACACTGGCCACTACGCCGGCAACGCCGGGCGCGCAGGATGACGGCTGGTTTCTCCAAGATAACCCTACACGTTACTACTCAGCCGCTCCCGCCGGATCTGGCGATCCGGCGGCTGAAAGAGCGAAATCGCGTTGATCTCGTGGCCCTCGGCCTGGATTTGACAATCCAGGCCGAGCAGGCTGAGTAGTAACCCCTATACACACCTGCAAGGAGGTAATGATCGTGAAGGAGCTTCGTTGGACAGTTGTTATCGGACTGGCGCTGGTTCTCGTCATCGGGCTGATGGCGGTAGCCGGCCCCCTCATCAATGTGGCACTGGCCGGCGGACCCGGCGACGGATTCCCCGGCGTCCCTGAGTCGCGACCGGGCATCGGCCCCCTGGCCACCGTCGCTGAGACGCTGGACATGAGCGTCCCCCAATTGCTGTACGCCCTGTACACCCGCTACGACAGCATCGCCGAACTGGCGGTGGCGCGCCGGACCAACCCCGAGGACGTGGTCCAGGCCCTGGTCGACGACGTCGCCGAGGTCCTCAACTACTCGGAGCACCTGACCCAGGACCAGATCGACTGGATCCTGGCCCAGGCCGAACGCAAGGCGACCGGTTTTGTTTATGTCGAGTTTCCGTACGGCGCGGCCATCGACTTCCTGAAGCCGGCGGCCGACAGCATCGGCATCAGCGTGGACGACCTGGTCACTGAGTTGCAGGCCGACCAGACCATCGCCGACGTTGCTGAAGCCAACGGGGTAGACCCAACAATCGTCGAGCAGGCCATCATCGACTACCGTGCCACCATCCTCGACGAGGCCGTGGATGTGGGGCTGCTGACCAGCACCCAGGCAGACATCCTGCTGGACTTCTACAGCGGCAAGGTGCCCGACATCGTCAACGGCGAATTGCCCTTCGGTCACCTGCGGGACCTGTTCGCCGGCCGGCGACCGCCGTTCCCGCGCCCATAGTTTGCTGGCCACGGGGCCAGACCCCCTCAAGGCCCGCACCCCGCTCCCGCCGCCTGCCTGGCGAGAGCAGGGTGTGGGCCGCATTTGTAATCCACAGATAGATACTGATATAATACCCAAAGAGATCTTCAGCGGACATCAAGGTGAGGAGAATCGAGTTGAGAATCCACCAGATCATCTGGATCGATAAGTTTGTCGACAAGATCGAGTCCAAGCACGATGTCACAACCTTTGAAGTTGAGGAAGTTCTGCGTGGCAATAAGAAAGTCCGCCGTACGGCAAAAGGGGATGTGGAGGGAGAAGATGTCTACCTGGCCCTGGGTCAGACAGATGCTGGGCGTTATCTGGCCGTGTTCTTTATATTGAAGAGAAACCACGACGTGTTGCCTATCAGCGCACGCGACATGGATAGAAAAGAGAGGAGACAATATGGGCGAAAGTAGGAGAGACCCCATCCCGGAACACTTCAGCAGCGCCGAGGAAGCTGGGGATTTCTGGGATACGCACTCGGCAGCCGACTATTGGGATGAGATGGAAGAGGTCGACATGGAATTTGATCTCCAGAAGCGCGTCTTCCTGGTCCCAGTGGGTGATCGAATCTACTATCGAATCAAGCAACAAGCCGAGACAGAACAGCGTTCCGTGGAAGAGATGATTAACGCTCTTCTGGAGCACGAACTGGCATAGACAAGGCACGCGTTCGAAATCAGGTTTTGCGCGCTCCTCTTGCAGACCAGGTTGTTGCAACAGGCAACACCCGCTACACTATGACCTGAGCAAACAGGCTATGCCTCAAACCGTGCTCGTCATTGAAGACGAAATGAAGATCGCCCGCTGGGTCCGCACGTACTTCGAAAAGGCCGGCTTCGAAGTCTTGCTGGCCCACGACGGCCCTACCGGCCTGGCGATGGCCCACAGCGAGCGGCCCGACATCATGATCCTGGACTTGATGCTTCCCGCGACAGCCACCGGCGAAGCCATGGACGGTCTCGACGTCTGCCGCGCCATTCGCCGCGAGTCTGACCTGCCCATCATCATGCTCACCGCCCGCGTGGAAGAGGTGGATCGCCTGATCGGGCTGGAGATGGGGGCCGATGACTACGTGGTGAAGCCCTTCAGCCCACGCGAGTTGGTTGCCCGCGCCCGCGCCGTACTCCGGCGGGTGCAGCCGGCCAGCAGCCGCGACGAGATACTCCGCGCCGGCGATCTGGTCGTCGATGTCACGCGGCGAACCTGCCGGCGCGGGGACCAGGAGATCGACCTGACCCCCACCGAGTTCGAACTCCTGGCCACGCTGATGCACCACCGTGGCCGGCCCCTCACCCGCACCCAGCTCATGGACCTGGCGCTGGGCGAGACCTACATCGGCTACGAGCGCACCATAGACGTTCACATCCGCAATCTGCGACGCAAGATCGAGCCGGACCCCGCCAACCCGGTCTTTGTCGAGACCGTCTTCGGTGTGGGGTACCGCTTTGCAGAGGAGGGATGAGCATGAACCGGCAGGGGATGCGCCGTAGCCTCCGACGCCGGCTGATGCTCAGCTACCTGGTGATCGTCGCCTTGACAGTTACCGGCGTCGCCCTGCTGGCCGGCCAACTGACCACGCGCCAGTTTCGTTCCTTGATTGCTCAGGACGGCCAGGTCCAGGCGCAGGGCCTTGCCCTGTATTTCGCCGACTACTACCGGACCCACGGCTCCTGGGATGGCGTCCAGGAAGCCATGGCCCAACTCGACCAGGCGAAGTGGCGACCCACGCGCTTGAGCCTCGAGGATGTGCCCTTTTTCCCCTGGCGAATGCCACCCCCGCCCTGGCTCGGCGAGAAGACGATCGAACAGTGGGTGAACCTGGGCGAGCCTCAGGCGGATCAGATTCTGCTGATCGGGGGGGATGGCCTGGTGTTGGCCGACAACCTTGGCCGCCAGACCGGCCAGCGACTACCTGAAAGGGACGTGGCGCGCGGCGCCCCGATCAGCGTGGGCGGGGCGCGCGTGGGCACAGTGGTGGTGGGAGCCGGCATCGGACGCCTGACGCGACAACAACGGGCCTTTGTGCAGTTGGTCTGGCGAAGGCTGATTGGCATCAGCCTGTTTGCCGGCATCGTGGCCCTGGCCGTCAGCTACGGGTTGGCTCGGGAGATCACCAAGCCGGTCCAGGCGCTCACCCACGCCGCTCGCCGGCTGGCCGCCGGCCACTGGGACGAGAAGCTGTCGGTGCAGTCCGAAGATGAACTGGGGCAGATGACCGTCGCCTTCAACGAGATGGCCGACGAGTTGACACGCCAGACCCGGCTGCGCCGGCAGATGGTGGCCGACATGGCTCACGAGCTGCGCACACCTCTCAGCGTCCTGCAACTCGAACTGGAAGCCCTGGAAGACGGCCTGCAATCGCCGGCCGAGGCCACAGCGAGCCTGCGAGGAGAGCTACGCCTGCTCACCCAACTGGTAGACGACCTGCGCATCCTGGCCCAAACCGAGGCCGGCGAGCTCCCCCTCCACCTGGAACCAACCGACCTGGCAGCGCTGATAGACGAGACGGTCGCGCGCTGGCAGGGCCGCGCCGCCGCTCGCGGGATCCAGCTCACGGCTCAGGTGGCCGGCGATCTGCCGTCCGTCAACATAGACCGCACCCGCATCAGCCAGGTCCTCACCAACCTGCTGTCCAACGCCCTGCGACACGCCCCGAAGGGCGGACGGATCAGTATTCAGTTATCAGTTATCAGTGATCAGTCATCAGTAGCCAGTGATCAGTCATCAGTGATCAGTGACCAGATCGATGCAAGTGACAGGCTGATTACTGATCACTGTTCACTGATAACTGATCACTGTTTACTGGTCACTGTCCGCGACACGGGGGAGGGTATCCCGTCCAAAGACCTGCCCTTCATCTTCGAGCGGTTCTACCGGGTGGATCGGGCGCGCCGGCGCGACACGGGGGGCGCCGGCCTGGGGCTGGCCATCGCCCGCCAACTGGTGGAGTTGCACGGCGGCCGCATCTGGGCGGAGAGCGAAGAGGGGGCCGGCAGCACCTTCGCGTTCGTGCTGCCAATTCATCGTGCTACCTGGGCGTCCATGCGGGACTGAAAGCGCCGGCCGGCATCTCCGTCACCGCCG
>JBHHTZ010000104.1:0-9430 GCA_046753605.1 Anaerolineae bacterium | reverse complement strand
GAAATCTTCTACCAGGCCGTCCAGCCGATCTCCTTGACTTGTCATTTCTCCGTGCCTCCTCACGCGTTATTGGGCACGATAAGCTCGGCTATCGTACACGCCCCCTATCGCGCCGACCTATAGAATGACACAACCCCCAAGCCTCTGCCGACTGTGTTAGAGTGCGGCGAAGCTTCACTCACCTGCCAGTAGACAATCAACCAAAGGCATTCTTGAAACAGACCGAAGTTTGACGAGAGTGGGCATCAATAGATAGTGGGAAAAACGATGACCGCATTATACCACATCCCGTGGGGTGGGTCAACAATGCCGGCCTTTGACCACTCAGCCGCTCCCGCAGGATCGTCAGATCCTGTGGCTGAAGTGACCCTCTTCAAGCGATGCCGTCACCCTCGGCCTGGATTTGACAATCCAGGCCGAGCGGCTGAGTAGTAACGCTGGCCTTTGACTTTGGTCTGGCCAGGGGGTACAATTCCGAGAATGGGCGATCCGCCTGGTGACTCCGGGAGATGCTCCCTTACACAAGACGCAAGACGCAAGACGCTCACCACATCACGGGATTCAATCAATGAGTGACGACAGACAGCGCAAAACGCTCGTTCTAATCGACGGCCATGCCCTGGCCTATCGGGCGTTCCACGCCTTGCCGGCGGAGATGTCCACCACCCAGGGCGAGCCGACGAACGCCACCTACGGCTTCGCGTCCATGCTCCTCAGCGTGCTCGACGAGCAGAAGCCCGCCTACGTCGCCGTTAGTTTCGACGCCGGCCACAGCGGCCGCAAAGAACGGTACGCTGACTACAAGGCTCAGCGGGCGGAGATGGCAGACTCGCTGCGCATCCAGATGGACCGCATCCACGAACTGGTTGAAGCTCTCAACATGCCCGTCTACGAAGTCGAAGGCTACGAGGCTGACGATGTGCTGGGCACACTCGCGCGCCACGCTGAAGAAGCAGGAGTCAATACCCTCATCGTCACCGGCGACACGGACACCTTCCAGCTCATCGATCCCCACGTGCGCGTGTTGACATCGCGGGGTCGTTTTTCAGACACCGTCATCTACGACCTGGAAGGTGTCGAGAAGCGGTATGGTCTTAAACCGGAGCAACTGCCAGACTACAAAGGCCTGAAAGGGGACCCCTCGGACAACATCCCAGGCGTGCCGGGGATTGGGGACAAGACAGCCACCGCTCTCTTGAAGGAGTACGGAACGGTCGAGAACGTGGTGGCACACCTCGACGAGATCAGCAATACCCGCGCTCGCAACGCTCTGGCTCAGCACCGCGAGACCGCGCTTTTGAGCAAGGAACTCGTGATCATCCAGCGCGACGTGCCGGTCGAACTGGACCTGGACCGATGCCGGCTCCACGATTATGACCGCGAGCGGGTGCTCCAGTTGTTTCGCGACCTGGAATTCCGGAGCCTGGTGGATCGATTGCCCCAGGCAGAAGGCCCCGCCCAGCTCACCATGTTCGATGAAGCAGCCAAAGGCCCGCCACCCACTCAGGCCGAGTACCACACCGTGGATGAGCCGGCCAAGCTCCAGAGCCTGGTGGAACGCCTCGCGCAGGCCGAGACGTTCGCTGTGGATACCGAGACCACCAGCCAGGACGCCATGCTGGCCGACCTGGTCGGGCTGTCCCTCGCCGCCGAGCCGGGGGAAGCCTGGTACGTTCCCGTGGGGCACGACGCAGACTACGATCAGTGGCGTCTGGACCTGGGCATGGGTCCCGCCGACGTCCAGCCACGTACCAACCTGGCCCTGAACGAGGCCCTAGAGGCCAGTCGCCCCCTGCTGACCAACCCTGACATCACAAAGATCGCCCACAACATCAAGTACGACATGATGGTCCTGTCGCGGAACGGAGTCGAGCTGAAGGGCCGCATGTTCGACACCATGATCGCGGCCTGGCTGCTGGAGCCGTCGCGACGAACCCTCAACCTGAAGGACATCGCATGGTCCCGGCTGGGGGTCGAGATGCAGCCCATCACGGAGCTCATCGGCAAGGGACGCAACCAGATCACCATGGCTCAGGTGCCCATCGAGCCGGTCACGGCATACGCCGGCGCTGACGCCGACATGACGATCCGCCTGGCACGCCTGCTGGAGGACGAACTCCGCCAGCACCCCGACCTGTGGCGCCTGTTCCAGGACGTGGAAATGCCCCTGGTGCCGGTCCTGGCCGATATGGAGATGGCCGGCATCCGAATCGACCCCGATGTGCTGGCCGACATCTCCCGCGCCATGCACCAACGCATCACTGCCCTGGAGAAAGAAATCTACGAGATCGTTGGCTATCCGTTCAACGTAAACTCACCCCAGCAACTGGCCGGCGTGCTGTTCGAGGAGCTGCGTTTGCCTCGAAAGCGACGTACCAAGACTGGCTACTCGACGGCCGCTTCGGTACTTCAGGAGATTCGCGACGAGGGCAAGGACCCTTACGGCATCTGCGACCTCGTCCTGGAGTACCGACATCTGAGCAAACTGAAGGGGACCTACGTCGATGCGCTGCCGACGCTCATCAATCCGCACACGGGCCGGATTCACACTTCGTTCAACCAGACGGCAACGGTGACGGGCCGGCTCTCGTCGGCCAACCCCAACTTGCAGAATATTCCGATTCGGACCGAAGTGGGCCGGCAGATACGGCGAGCCTTCGTAGCCGACGCGGGCTACCTGCTGGTAGGCGCCGACTATTCGCAGATCGAGCTGCGCATCCTGGCACACATCAGCAGCGAGCCACGGCTGGTGGAGGCGTTCCGACGTGATGAGGACATCCACGCCAGCACTGCCGCGACGTTGTTTAGCGTGCCTCTGGACCAGGTGACACCCGACATGCGCCGGCTGGCCAAGGTCGCCAACTTCGGCATTATCTACGGGCTGAGCGGGTATGGCCTGTCACGACAGACAGACATGACACCCAAGGAGGCGAACGAGTTCGTCGAGAGCTATCTGAAGCGACTCCCGCGCGTACAGTCCTACATTGAGGAGACGAAGACCAGGGCGCGCGAGGATGGTTACGTGGAGACGCTCCTGGGCCGGCGGCGCTACTTCCCGGAGTTGCAGAGGCGACGCGTCCCGCGCAACCTGCGCGAAGCCGCCTACCGCGAAGCGATCAACGCTCCCATCCAGGGCACCCAGGCCGACATCATCAAGCTGGCCATGATCAGGCTTCACGATGCGCTCAAACAGCGCAAGGCCGGCGCTCGGATGCTACTCCAGGTTCACGATGAGCTATTACTCGAGGTACCGGAAGAGGAGATGGAGGAAATCGCGCCTCTCGTCCGCCAAACGATGGGCAATGCCTTCGAGCTCGACGTTCCGATAAAAGTGGATGTGAAGGTTGGCCCCAACTGGCGCGACATGCGTCCGCTCTAGGAGTTGCGGCTGATCGCCTATCGGTTTGAGGCGAAGCTTTGCAGAGTAGTCGTCATGAACTGCGTTCACCCTGAATGACGAAAATGCTATACGGCTAGATGGCTTGTTGGCTTGCAGAGTGCCTAGCCATCCAGCCATCTAGCCAACCAGCCAACTATTTTCGGAGCAGTTACCGGAGCAATCGGATTTCGTTCACGAAACGGTCGAACAGCGCCTGCATGGCTCTGTCCTGCTCGGCCAGGGCTTCTGGATGCCACTGTACGCCAACGGCGAAGTGGCCATTCAGCCCCTCAATGCCCTCGATTACCCCATCTTCAGCCCACGCTGTTGCACAGAAGCCTGGCGCGACGTCTTTGACAGCCTGGTGATGCAGGCTGTTGACGCCTACCGCGCCGGCGCCTATCGCGGTGGACAGACACGATCCAGCCTCAACGGTAACTTCATGCGCTCGATAGTTTCGCGGCTTGATCTTGTGGTAGTTGTGTCGAATGGAGTGGGGGACCTGGGCTTCGATGTCCTGATACAGAGTACCGCCGGCTGCCACGTTCAGCACCTGAATGCCGCGACAGACTGCCAGAATCGGCAGATCATCCTCTAAGGCCCACCGCAGCAGTGTGAGTTCCACGCGGTCGCGGTCTCGATTGACATCGCCGAGCTTTGGGTGAGGAGACTCACCGTAGTATGCCGGATCGACGTCAACACCTCCGGCGAGAAACAGGCCATCCAATCGCTCGTAGATGGCACGTAATGCCTCATCACCTGGCAACAGCGGCACGATGATAGGTGCAGCGCCGGCTGCCGCCAGTCGGTGGATGTACACCTGCGTCATTAGAAAGCTGGGTGGGTAGGTACCATCGAGCACTTTGTCATAGCTGTGGCTCGGAATCCCAACGATTGGTTCATACATTTCCACTCTCTCCCACGCCGACAACTCCTGTCAGCAATAACAAGTATCCAGTGTGATCAGCAATCAATCATTTGATGTGACCACTCAACCGCCCCCGCCGGATTGCCGCCGTTGGCCTGGATTTGACAATCCAGGCCGAGCAGGCTGAGTAGTAACCATTTGATGAACGTTGGCGAGTATTGATTACGGACTATTGATGGGTAAAACAGAAGTATAATCCAACTTTCAAGTTTGTCAATCACGCGGTCCAGTGCTGCTGCAACCATTCCCGCTCCCACGATGTCCGCAGCAACTGTAGCACATTGATCGTGTAGTGCATCACCCAGACGGACAACAGCGTCCAGCGCCACAAGAACACCAGCGATATCACGAACCCGATAATGCCGGTTGCGGCAATTCCAAGGGCTCCTTGAGGTGCGTGCATCAAACCAAAGAGCACCGATCCGCCTATGGCCAGGATGATGGCCGGCCACAAGACCGACAACCCACCCAACAACAGCGATCGGAACAAGAGTTCCTCCACCAGGGCCGCCGGCGCCAACGCCAGCGGTACCAGAATCCATTCGCGGCGCGTTTTGGGCAGGATGTTCAGAAGTACGACCGGCGAGTAGACCTGCTTGCCGAAGTGCGTGACTGCCCAGTGCGTGATCGGGTGGAGCACAGTCTGAATGAAGATTCCCAGCACCAGCCCCAGCAGAATGTCGAAGGCCGGCGACGGGGTGGCCCAACCCAGGCGCGCCGGGGGGAGCTCACTCAGCCGGCCCAGAGCCACGCAGAGGAGGAGCAGCAAGACGCGGAATAAGTTCTCCACCGGTGACAGCATCAGGTTGAAGGGAACCTCGATCTCTCCCAACAACTGGGCACTGCGGTACGTGAGGTAGGCAATTGCGCCGGTCACAGCGAGGGTGCCGGCCGCGAAAACTGTCAGACGCATTGGGAAATGGGCGTAGTTGCTTGACGATCGACCTGGGGCCAAGTAGAATGGTCAGGTAACAAACCAACTGATGTATCCTACCACAAGGAACGCCAGAAAGCAACCGCCATGCTGCGAACTGCGTATTGTGTATTGCGTGACTCAGCGAATCGAGGATACACACTAAGCATTTACGCGATCCGACGCCTGCCGACCTTGCAAGCCGGCAGCCATCATTGACACGTTCTGACGGGTAATCTCGAGGTTCATGGTGGCCAACACGATTCTTGAACCGCAAACAACCGAGGTTCACGTTGAACTTCCACGACTGTACTTGATCGCGACGACGGCCATCGCACTTGTCGCCGGCCTGGTGCTGGTGGCCGGCGAGTCAGCCGGCGCCCCTCTTATTCCTATTGCTCGGGTTCTAACCCTGTTGAGCATTTTCCCGTTGTTGGCCGCCCAACTGGCACTGGGTCATCCCGACACGTGGGAGTGGTTGCGGGCGCGCACCGGGGGCATCCTGCGCGTCGAGCAGAGATGGATGCTCCTGCCGATTGTGTGCTACGTGCTCGGTGGGCTCGCCATGGGCCGGTTCGACCCCTACGCCACCGTCGTCTACACGGCCGGCGTATTCATCACCATCGGCACGCTGGCCCAGGCCGACCGTGGGTATCCCCGCATGATGTGGACCGATACCACTTTCTGGGTTTTCCTGTGGATCCCCTTTGATTTCCGCTGGAGTTTCGACCTGTGGTACGGCCAAGATGCCCTGGCCTACGCCTGGTGGGCCGTCATGCTGACCGTGGTGGCCGTGTACGGCTACGGCGTGCTGCGGGATCTGCCCGGGCTGGGGTATAACTTGATTCCGAGATGGTCGGACCTGGGTATTGCACTGTCGGCCGCTGCCGGCTTCGCCGTGATCGCCGTTCCGGTGGGCCTGGCCATTAACTTCCTCGCGTTCCCACCCACGACAGCCCCTCGCCTGTCGGTCATCATCCCACAGTTTGTCGGTCTGTTCCTGACGGTGGCAATTCCAGAGGAATTATTCTTCCGAGGCATCCTGCAGAACGGGCTGAGTAAACACTTGCGGAATCCTCGGCTGGGACTGGTACTGGCATCATTGGCATTTGGACTGATGCACTGGAACAACGCCGATGCGGTTGTTGAGCGGCTTACGTACGTGGGGTTGGCAACGGTGGCCGGCCTGTTTTACGGCTGGGCGTATGAGCGCAGCGACGGTCTGATGGCGCCCATCCTGTGCCATACCCTGATCGGCCTGATTTGGCGTGTTGGATTCCAATAGCCGTATCTTCTCAATAACTTGGGGTAGGGACAGGCCTTGCGCCTGCCCAGCAGGGCGACCGCAAGGGTCTGCCCCTACGTTTTGAGAAGATACCAATAGCCTTCCTGTGGTGCGCACCGAGAATGAGCCTTCAGGCTCGAATCTCAGGTACGCCCGTTAGCCTCCAGCGCCTCCTTGCCAATCAGTTCGCCGCTTTGGTCATCCATCCCGTACTTCGTCAGCAACCACTCGAAGTGGCGCCGGTCGAACAATTTGATATTGACATCTGGATAGATGCTGCGCAAGCGACGAATCTTCCTGCGCTTGGTGGTCATCAGGCTGCGGTCCAACGTGGTCAACTCGACGTATAGGTCCTGGGCCGGCAGATAGAAGTCTGGAGTGAAGGCCTCCTTAATGTTTCCATCTGCGTAGCGACGGAGGACAAATGTCCGCGGCTCATATTCCCATTCGATCTGATAGAAATCTAGCAGTCGGGCGAATTCTTCCTCGCTTGGGTGCGCAAACACGAGATCGCGGACACGCCCATTACCTTCCGGCTCTGTCATCCGACAGCTCCCTTCAAAACGCGCTTCGCATTTCCACGACAGTGTACCTGCATTATCCCACAGAATATTCTATATGTCAAGTGCCGCAGGCAGCAATTGACCGCCGCATCACGGTTTCACGTGCCAGACTGCGCCAATTTGTGAAATCGGCAGGATTTTTAAGCAACCTCAAAGAGCCGGGGTCTCGACCTGAGAACCACAACCGATGGATAGAGTTTGCGGCCTTCGCACAACATGTAGTGGCCTGTTCGCCCTGGAGGCCCTCCCGGACCGGCGAGTGGGGAGTTGGCGGGGTCTTGACAAAGACGCCGAAATCAGGTATAATGCCCTCCACAGAAGTCCCGAGAAGCAAGAGGAACTCTAACAGCCGAAAGTAGCCTGAAATCTCCCCAAGCTGGTGAGCGGGGGAAGCCTTCCGCGAGGGAGGCGGAAGCCGTGAGTTGGTGAAAAGGTGGCGACACCGGGAAACCAACAAGCCGAAAGCCTGATCTACGGGTCGAGCCAGTAGGTAAGCCAGGGAAAGGGAGGTAGCCTGTGCAAGCGGGTATTCGAGTATCGGTCCGCACCTTCGGGTTCTCCTGAAGGCCGGCGGAAGCGAATATTCGAGGAGGCCACTGGACGCCGGGTGAGAATTCCGAGGTTACTTGGGGCTTCTGCTTTTGCCTCGGTATGTGCACCGCTCTGAATAGAGAGCGGTGCTTTTTTCTCGTTTTCAGCCACCTCTCGCGAATCCAACCTCAACGCTTTGCCAACCCGTGTTCAGCCTATTCATGGTAGAATTGAACTCGAAGGATCAGGGTGCGTCTATATCCTGAGTGACAAACTAATGATGAAGTCAGGGAAAGTTGCGGTAATTGGCTTTGTGGCTGCCGTCGCTGCGATCAGTGCGCTGCTGGGGTTTTGGTATGGCGCATCTCAGGAGACATCGACGATGGGAGTTGTCCCTGCCATCAGAGCGCCTCTCGAAGGAGAGTCAGTACAGGGCATGCCGGTGGCTCAAACTCGCTCAACGACGGTCCGTCTCCATGCCGGCCCGACCCTGGAATCACCCGTCGCCTACACGATTGCCGGTGACAAGGTCTGGGTCGGCCCGGATACAACCAAGCCATCAGTGTATACCATCGAGGGCAAGCGCCTCTTGCATAGCCGAAGCAGCGAGATACAGTACACGATTTCGGGCAATCGGATATACCGGGGGTGGAACGCAAACAGTAACGCTGTCTACACGGTCGTTGGACATCGAGTCTGGCAAGGCGCAAGTGTTGCCGGCAAACCGCTGCTCACGTACGTGGGTAACCACGTCCACTGGGGCGGTAATGCAGCCGGCCGAATGATCCTGACGGCAAGTACGACTATCGAAGGTAGCGCCAACCTGGAGTTCTTGCTGCCAATCTTGTTGCTCGAACGCTTCTAACAGTTTGAGGGAGGTAAGCCTACTCCCTTCTGTTTCATCCAACTGTTGTCACTGAACGAATGAGTGAAGTAACATATCACAGGAGGTCTGAAAAGTGCAAAGTCGTAGAGCTCTGCTTGTGGTGCTGTTGATTGGCATCGCTGTATTCAGCGCGTTGATCGGCCTCTTCATCGGTCGAAGCGGCGGGGAGCGAGGCCGCGCGATGGTGGAGCAGACCGTTTCCGGGTCCGAAGTCCGCTTCCGAGGGCGTGGCCGCACGATCCGGTTTTATGAAGGGCCACGGATCGCTGCCTCGTTTGCCTACTGGCTGGAAGGCAACTCGGCTGGTGACCGATTCTTGGTTAGCGCCGATAACCGCCGATCCAACGTTGTTTTCAGCGTTTATTACACGCGCAATGGGGCAAATGTGCACCGGGGTTTCACCCGCTCTTCGCAGATCATGTACCACCTGGAACACGGCACAGCCTATGCGGGCCCCAACGACAAGGGAGCGGGTGCCTGGAATACCTGTGGCGGTGGCCGAGACGCGACTAACATCTGCGTGGGCAAGAGCAATGTGGGTACACGTCTCTATCATATCGAGCGTGGGCGGGTGTACGCCGGCCCCCGCGTAACCACGGACACTTTGCTCACGGCCGACGACGAGAACCTCGAGGACGACGGGGTTCTGTCGCTGCTGGTACCGATCCTGGAGCAGCGCCTCTGGGAACAGTGGTAACTAATATTGCGTACTGCGTATTTCGTAGGTGGGAACTACCACTTCGGAATACGCAGTATGCTACCCCTGCTTCGCCTGCGTGGCGAACCCAATCTCCACAATATCCGACGAGTGCGCCTGGGCCCAGCCGGCCAGCAGCAAGATCTCCGGCAACGCCTGCGGCGCTTGTTCGAGGTTTAGCCTCGGCCCCAGCGGAGGGGCCAGCGACGCGCACAGCCAGATCATGCGTACCAGATGTGGCAGCGCGC